>MUKB01000067.1 GCA_002049785.1 Caldifarciminota bacterium 4484_100 | reverse complement strand
CACCACCACGGGCACTCTCAATCCCGGCATAGAGCCCCAGGATTCGTGACCGTTCCATAATCTTCTTTAGATTAGTCAGGGGTGGATCAATCTCATAGACTCTTTAATGCGTTGATCTTCTTGTTGAGGGAGATGAGGATTTCCATAATATTCTTATAAAATTTCGTACCCCGGGAAAGAACCTCAGCACCCAAGGTATTTGTATTCAACCAATTTTTCACCTCCTGAGCAACATCCTTGGTTATCTTATAGAGGTGATTGGCTTCAGAGACAAATTGTAGAATAGGCCGTTCAGAAAATTGTCTACCAATTTTACTGATGTTCTGGATAATTGTCGTTTCAATTCCCTTATCATAACTTTTTCGAGTATTGGAGAGCGCGATTTTGAGTGAATTGTAGATGTGAATAAAATTGGAATTATTCTGAACCTCAAGCAGTGCCTTGCGGATGTTGTTGATGTGGCGAAAGACCGTTCCCAAGGAGAGTTCAAGAACTGCGGAGAAACGTGCGGTATCATAGATCTCATCGATACGCCGGGACAATTTCTGATTCTCTTCCAAAAGATGATTATGCAATGCCTTCTGCTCGGTAACCGAATCAGAGATTGATTTGATATTGGCTTCAACCCCGGGGATGAGTTCAAGAAGTTCATCAGTGATACCTGAAAATTCTTTATTGATATGTTTCAACTCAAAGACGAATTTACTGACGCCGAGGAGGTCATGGCCCAGACTCACCACCTCCCGAATGACTTTTTTTGAGACTACAGGAATAAGATTGGTAGGGATCCTTGAACTGCGCACCAGGTTTGTCATCTCCCGGGCAATTACCTCAAAACCTCGGCCCTTCTTTCCTGCGTGGAATGCAGTGATTCCTGCATTCCTTGAGGCCACCTCAATTGATTCAGAAACGGTGTTTATATCTTTTATTATATCATCAAGTTGCACCCCTTCTTTATGAATCTGGTCAAATGTCTGGGCGATCATTTGTAAGTCTTCACTTATGCGGTTTGAAATCTTCAGTGATTCGTCCACCTTGGTGATGGTCTGCTCGAGTAGTTCCTTCATCCTTTTGATTTCCTGGTCAAAAACCGCTGCACCTTCAAATTCCAGTTCAACTGTAGCAGACAGGTTGTCAAAGCGATGGCGTATTTCAGAGAGCATCTCGGTTCCGTGTTGAAGGCTGTTTTCGATATCGCGACCCGTCTCCAGAAGATTCCTGAAGCTTGCATTATATTCTTCAAGAGGTGCCCTTAAACGGTTGATAATTTTTTCCCTCAAATTCTCGGACATATATTTTAATTTTATTAAATTTTTGGAGAATGTCAAGAATGAATATCAGATAAAAAAAATGCCAGGACGCAGAATCGAACTGCGGACACCCGGATTTTCAGTCCGGTGCTCTACCAACTGAGCTATCCTGGCTATAGCCAAGGGGCGTCTCGCCCCGATAGATTTGGTTCCGCAGGGCGAGGACGCCCTGCAGGCTGAAGAAAAATAAAGTCAAAACGATTTTTTAATCACTTTTAGCTTTTTCCTTTTAACTTAATTTTGAGACCCTGAAACAAGTTCAGGGTGACATTCTTTTTTAATTCCGAAATTTGAAATGCTGTTCTGGTTTTTCTCGTTTGTCTGGTTTGTCTGGTTTATCTGGTTTTTCAATTACTTTTTACTTTTACCTTTTTACTTACTCTAAGGTAATGACTAACGGTTTATCACTGTCCACGCCGTATAACGACTAACCATCCTTATGTATTCCTGTCCGCCTCGGGCGGACGAAATGCTTTTCTGGGTTTTTCTCGTTTCTCTGGTTTGTCTCGTTTGTCTGGTTTCTCTGGTTTTTCTTGCTTTTCTGGTTCTGTCATGCTGAATTTATTTCAGCATCTGAGATTCTGAAACGAGTTCAGAATGACCAACGATTTTCTAATGACGCAATGACTTAATGACTAAATCTTTTCCAATTCCGAAATTTGAAATGCCTTTATTGGGTATCATAAAGTAATTGACACTCGGGTATTATTACATATAATAGGCCGTGGAGGTTTTATGAATTCAATCTTTCTTGCAATAATAGCATTCATTATATTTTTATCGGGTTATCACATCTATGGTCGTTTGATTGCAAAGCTTTTTAAGATAGACCCTGAACATAAAACCCCCGCACATACAAACTATGATGGCAGGGATTATATCCCTGCCCGACACTGGATGGTACTTTTCGGTCATCACTTTGCTTCTATTGCGGGTGCAGGGCCGATCCTGGGTCCGGTGATTGCGGTTATAATCTGGGGATGGGGACCTGCAATACTCTGGATCTTCTTGGGTTCGATCTTTATCGGTGGAGTTCACGATTTCAGTTCCCTGCTTGTATCGGTCCGGGAACAGGGAAGGTCAATCGCCCATGTTGCAGAAACCGCCTTAAGTCATAAGGCACGTATCTTCTTTTCGATATTTTTGTGGTTTACACTGGTGCTGGTAATTGCGGTATTTGCGGCCTCAGCAGCCAAGACCCTGTCCACCACCCCTCAGGTTGTGATCCCGACCTTCGGGCTTCTTGTGGTTGCTTATTTGGTGGGAATATTTACCTATCGATTGAATCTGAACCTGTTTTTCGCCACGGTGATTGGCATTGTTTTACTCTTTGCCCTGATCCTGCTCGGCTATTACATACCGATTTATGGTTCATTCAGGTTATGGTTTTTTGTGTTACTGGGCTATGCATATCTTGCCTCGGTAATACCGGTCAATGTCCTTTTACAACCCAGGGATTATATTGCTTCTTTCGTGCTCTTTTTTGGTCTTGTCTTTGGCTATATCGGTCTATTTATTACACATCCGGTTATCCATACCCCGGTCTTTATTAAATGGGAGGCACCCCAGGGTGGTCTGTGGCCGATGATGTTCGTCATCATCGCCTGTGGTGCAATTTCTGGATTTCATTCTTTAGTTGCCAGTGGCACTTCTTCAAAGCAGTTGGCAAATGAGTCTGATGCCCAGAAGATTGGTTATGGTTCGATGCTTACCGAAGGGCTTCTTGCCACACTGGCGATATTGGCTGTCACTGCTGGTCTCTACTGGAAATCAGGTCCTTCAGGTCTTATGTATCCTGCACTGATGAAGGGGGGTAACTGGATTAAGACCTTTGGTACCGGTTATGGGCAGTTGATTAAACCCCTTTTTGGTGCCCTGGGTATGTTGATTGGTATTACGATGTTGAAGACCTTTATTATGACCACCTTAGACTCGGCAACCAGGATCGCCCGGTATATTGGAGATGAACTCTTTGGTGAGGTGTTTAGATTGAAACCTTTTCGTAACATCTATTTTAATACTGGGGTTATCATAGCATTTGCAATGTGGCTTGGTCTTGGTTCTTGGCAGGCGATCTGGCCGGTATTCGGCGCGGCAAACCAACTTGTTGCAGCACTAACACTCTTTGTAGTAACCGCCTGGCTTCTGGGTCGGGGCTGGAATATAAGATATACCATCTATCCAGGGATCTTTATGCTTATTACAACAGGTGTAGCATTGGGCTATGAGCTGGTTAAATTCTCCATCCAGGGGAAGTTTCTACTTGCCGGGATTGCCCTTATTCTACTGGTCTTTGCAGTATTTATGGTGCTCGAGGTGTTCCGTGTGATGACAAAATCGAGGTCCTGATAGCCTTCATCAGAGGTTGTGGTTATTGAAGCGGGAGACTTATTTCACCCAGAAGAATATTAAGAGGGTTGCTGGGCGTCTGAAGGCATCGCTGTACCGGATGAGAAGGCCCCCGGCGTTTGAGTTTGATGCACAATCTGCAGGCCTGCTCGTCATCGATATGCAGGAATATTTTCTTAATCCCCATTCCCATGCCTATATCCCCAGTGCTCGTGCAATAATAGAGAATGTGAAAGGGCTAATCCGTATCTTTCTGGAGAAACATCTACCTGTGGTCCTGACACGACATATTGATCATACAGATGCGGGTATGATGAAAAGGTGGTGGGGCGAGTTGATTACCGCAAAGGAACCGATGAGTAAGATCATCGATGAGTTGAAGGTTTCAGGGGTGAAGGTCATCAAGAAGAGCCAGTATGATGCATTCTTCAGAACCGGGCTTGAGGATTATTTAAAAAGAAGAGGAGTTCTTCAACTGGTGATAACCGGGGTGCTGACCCATCTCTGTTGTGATACAACAGCGCGTTCAGCATTTATGAGAGGGTTTACTGTTTTTTTCCCTGTGGATGGTACCGCAACCCAGAATTATCAATTTCATACTGCGAGTCTACTCGCCCTAACACACGGGTTTGTTATTCCTGTATTATGTGGGGAGATCTATGAGAAGGTCAGTTTCCTTTAAACAGGATGCCACGGTTGTAATTGTCGGTGCGGGTCCAGCCGGGATTGCTACTGCGATTCAATTGAAACACTGTGGTATTTCACCGGTTATCTTTGAAAAGGGTGAACCTGGGGGTCTTTTGAGAAATGCAAATTCTGTTGAGAACTATCCCGGGTTTCCGCATAGGATTTCCGGCCTTCAATTGGCAAGGATATTCCGCAAACAACTTCGTCGGTCCGGGGTCAAAATTTTGTGTGATGAGGTTTTGAAGGTTGACTACAAACATAAGAGGTTTCTGGTAAGGACCAGAGACCGACTGATATCAACAAGATTCCTTGTCGTTGCATCAGGGTCCGAACCCAGAAGATTGGAGGGTGTGGAAATTTCTGGTTCTGTCGATAATAGAATTTTTTATGAAGTCATAAACCTCCTTCATCAATCGAGGAAATCGATTGCCATAATCGGTGCGGGTGATGCCGCGTTCGATTATGCACTCAATCTTGCAAAGAGGAACAATGTAGTAATTTTCAACCGCTCGATGAGGGTGAGAAGTATACCTTCGCTCTTCAGGGCAATTTCTAAGGTGAAGAATATTACATATATTACTAAAGCAACAATAAAGAGGATTTTAAAGAATAGGTCGGGTTTGAGGCTTCTGTGTCAAACAGAATCCAAGGTTCAGGAGTTTCAGGTTTCCTATCTTCTGGTAGCAATCGGTCGTAAACCTGCACTTGGATTTTTGAGTCAGGGTCTAATTGAGAATCGGAAAAGGTTGATTGCCCGGGGCAGACTCTATTTTGTCGGTGATGTAAAAAATGGCCATTGCCGTCAGACCGGCATTGCAGTCGGTGATGGAATTAGGGCAGGCCTTTCAATCTATCAAAGACTTTGCAGGGAAGAGGTATGAAAGTTGTCTCACGGGCAGGGAACGATCGTCTGGCTATGGTTTATATTGCTGAGGTTGAATCGGGTGGGTTCATCGAATTTGTGGAATCGGTTCAACCACCCCTGTCACGCACCGAAAAGTGGGTCTTGATAATTTCGACATCACTGGGATGTCGGGTGGGTTGCAGGTTTTGTGATGCAGGTGGATATTATAAGAGAACACTTACTGAAAAAGAGATTTTTTCACAGATAGATTATCTTGTAAAAAGGCGTTTCCCTGAAAATGTGATTCCGGTAAAGAAATTTAAGATACAATTTGCCCGGATGGGTGAACCATCATTCAATTATGAGGTATTAAAGGTCCTGCGTCGCCTTAGAGTAATCTATGATGTCCCAGGCCTTTTGCCCTGCATCTCGACGATTGCACCTGTGGGTAGTGAAGAATTTTTCGCACGTCTATTTGAGATCAAAAAGGAATTCTATCCAGAGAATTTTCAACTCCAATTTTCCATCCATACTACAGATGAAGAATTGAGGGATTGGCTCATTCCCTTTAAGAAGTGGTCGCTTTCTGAGATTGGTAGATATGGTAGTAAATTCTATAATAAGGGCTCGAGAAAGATAACCCTCAACTTCGCCCTGGGTGATACATTCCCTGTGGACCCGGAAGTTCTTCTGAAATACTTTGAACCGGATAAGTTTCTGCTCAAGATAACGCCGGTAAATCCGACATTCCGGGCGCTCAGAAATAATCTGGGTTCTTCTTTTGAAAAACTGGCAAGAAGGGTTGAACTATTACGACAGAGCGGTTACGAGACGCTCCTCAGCATTGGCGAACTTGAGGAAAACCTTATCGGTAGTAATTGTGGACAGTATGTTACACGATATAAGAACCGGGCACTTTGTGATGCCTACACCTATGAACTGGAGGAGATTAACCCCGATTCTTCATAAACTTTACATTTTATGCACGGCAGAAAGTGTAAAGTTATTTTCTATGGATATATCTTTTCCAGCATTCGGGGGAAGGCAATAGTTTCACGCACATGTCGAACTCCACAGATCCAGGCGACGGTCCTTTCCAGACCCAGACCAAAGCCAGAATGTGGAAATGTCCCGTATTTTCTTAAATCGAGATACCAGCGATAGGGTTCTTCAGGAAGGTTTTTTTCTTTTAATCTCTTGACCAATGTATCATAGTCATCCTCGCGTTGACCCCCTCCAATCAATTCGCCATAACCTTCTGGACCAATCATATCTACGCTCAGACTGAATTCAGGGTTGACCGGGTCCTGCTTCATATAGAAGGCCTTGAGCCCGACCGGGTAGTGGTGGACAAATACCGGTCGGTCAAAATTTTTTGAGATTATGGTTTCGTGTGGGGCGCCAAAATCATCTCCATATCGGAAACTTTTATCTTCTTTTTTTATGAGCTCCACTGCCTCCTGGTAGGTTATCCTGGGAAATGGTTTTTTGATCTTTTCAAGCGGCTTTATGTCCCTTTCCAGAATCGCCAGCTCTGCTCTTCTTTTATTCAGGACCTCTCCAATTACATAGACAATCAGGTCTTCAATCAGAGAAATCAATTCTTCGAGTTCCATATAAGCGATTTCTGGTTCCAGCATCCAGAATTCAGTGAGATGGCGTCGGGTCTTCGACTTCTCCGCACGGAAGGTGGGTCCAAAGCAGTAGACACGACCCAAGGCGGCTACAGTGGCTTCATTATACAATTGACCACTCTGGGTAAGGAAGACCGTATCGCCATAGTAGTCTACTGGAAACAGGGTTGTGGTTCCCTCGACCGATGCAGGGGTAAGGATCGGACAGTCAATGCATAAGAAACCCTGGTCATCGAGAAAATCCCTGCAGGCCTTGATGAGCTGGTGCCGGATGCGCATAATTGCAAACTGTTTGCGGGAACGAAGCCAGAGATGTCTTTGAGGAAGAAGAAATTCTATTGAATGTTCTTTCGGGGTAATGGGATAATCCTTGGTGAGTTGAATAATCTGGAGCTTTTTTGCGACAATCTCATATCCACCCGGGGCACGCGGGTCTTTGCGGACCACACCGGTTAAGATTAAGGACGACTCCTGGGTTACTCTGTCAGCGATTTCGAAGATTTCCGGGCAGGTCTGGTTAGCGGTAATGACCGATTGAACAATTCCGGTTCCATCACGGATCAGGATAAATCTCACCTTACCGCTGGAGCGCTTGTTATACAACCACCCCTTTATTGTTACCTCTTTCCCTTCGTATTTTGAAATGTCCTGGATATAAGTTTGCATAGTGTTCAAATATACTCTTTTTGATAGCGATGTCAAGTTAAAACCATCCTGGTCAGCTTTGAAGAATGGATTTTTTTTTCACCTTTAGATTTTAGTTTTGTTCTAAAAATTATGGTAATTGAGGGGATATTTTAATATATTCTTTAAATGGCGTTTAAATTTATTTTCTCACCCCACTTTTT
>MUKB01000066.1 GCA_002049785.1 Caldifarciminota bacterium 4484_100 | reverse complement strand
GCCTGCCACGGTGCTGGTGTAAAGGCAGAAAATCTTGTCAAATCATATACCCAAAAGGACTGGGCATTTCTGGTCGCACCGACCAACCGAAGAAGATTCGGTTTTGACTGGCAGGACTGGGGTATGCTCGACTTCCTCGAGGTGCTTGAAGATGTAAAAGAATATTTTAGAATTGATACCAATCGGATATATCTGACCGGCCATTCAATGGGCGGCCATGGGGTCTGGCATATTGGACTTGCCCGGCCTGACCTCTTTGCTGCCTTAGCACCATCTGCAGGTTGGACCTCATCTCAATTATATGTTCCCTGGTTTCTCCAGAAGGCAGAAATCTTTGCTGAACCAGAACTTTTAAAATTTCGGGATATGTCCCTGCGCCAGGATAATCCCCTCCTCTTCTTGGAGAATGCATATAATCTGCCAATCTATATTCTCCAGGGTGGAGCAGACAACAATGTCCCACCGATCCAGGCAAGGTTCTTCAATAAATACCTCAATGATTTTCATAATAACTTTATCTATAGAGAAATAGAAGGAAAGGGACACTGGTGGGATATCGATTAAATCGAAAGTGCGCAACCCCTATCCCAAAAAGATTATATTCAAAACAGCAGATATCGATTATTCAAATTCTGCCTACTGGATAAGGGTTGATGAACTTGAGAGAATTTATCAGGTAGCCAGGGCTCGTGTGGAGATAAAAGAGAGAAACTTTATACAGGCAAACCTGAGTAATATCCGTAGAATTACGCTTTTCCTCAATAACCGGATTGTTTCGCCGGGAACTGTAACATTTGAGATTAATGGTCAGATGATTAAATATAATTATCAGCACAGCTGTAAGGTCAGCTTCATCAATAAATCAGGGAAATTCTCCATAGCGAGGAGAAAAAAGAAGGGGCTGTATAAAAAGAGCGGTCTTTACGGTCCCATAAAGAAGGCATATTTCAGCCCTTTTATACTTATATATGGAACAAGCGGAGATTCATCATCGACCCGCCAGAACCTTGCCCAGGCACGATACCAATCATACCTGTGGTGGTATCGGGCCAATGGTTTTGCGGAAATTATTCCTGATACCGAAGTTACAGATAAGATTATTAAAAACTATAATTTAATCCTGTTTGGAAATCCCGAGACAAACTTTATCCTCAAATGGCTCAATTATCGCCTTCCCATCCATATGGGAGAAAAGTATGTCGTCGTGGACAATCAGAAATTAGAATATGAAGATGTAGTCTTTGTAGAGGTCTATCCCAACCCCCTGAACCCTGAACATCTAATTGTAGTCTATTCCCCGATTTCAAAAACAGCGGAAAAGATTATGGGGTTATTCTCACCATTCTATTCCGGGGCAGGCTTGCCCGACTATATTGTCTATGACTCATCGGTCCTGAAATATGGCTGGGCCGGAATCAAGGCCCTTGGATTTTTTGACCAGAACTGGAAGTTTAAACGAAATTTCTGTTTTATCACGAATTAGATTCATTCAGACCCGGCCTGGACTTGATTTTTTTTAATATTCTAATATATTATGGTTATGGAAATCAGAAGATGTGTGGTCGGTCCACTTGAGACCAACTGCTATATTATAAGTTCCGAAAGAAAAGGTATCATCATCGACCCCGGTGATGAGGCACAAAAAATTATTAAAGAAATTTCTGACCTTGAGATAATTATGATCCTGGCAACCCATAATCACTTTGACCATATCACCGCTTTGAAACCCATAAAAGAGTATACCCGGTCAAAGGCCGGTATCCATCCTGAAGACTGGGTTGAAGGCTTTGATATCAGGCTTGAGGATGGACAGACAATTGAATTGGGCAAAGAGAGGCTACGGGTAATCCACACACCGGGGCATACTCCAGGAGGTTGCTCTTTTTATACCGACAAGATACTCTTTTCCGGAGATACGCTCTTTAAAAGCGGCATCGGTAATACATCCTTTCCCGGAGGTGATGAAGAGGCGATTTATAAGAGCATTCGAGAAAGGCTTCTGGCCCTTCCTGAGGACACCCTCGTATATCCTGGGCATGGTCCATCAACCACAATAGGCGCAGAAAAGGCCTGGTTCTGAACCCAGGCCCAGAATAAACCTATCAGAAAAATTTTTGTCTAAATGGCAGAGAGGGAAAGAAAGGAGGTGATGTAATATGGGTAAGACATTAACAACCTGGAAACCATTTACAGATTTGGCCGATATGGTGGATGATATGGGGCAGTTGTTCCGAGATTTCTTTGATTATCCAAAATGGGATGACAACTTTTTCCGACCCGCACTCGACATTGAAGAGGATAATGAAAATATTACGGTAAAGACCGAGGTGCCGGGTCTCAAAAAAGAAGATATAAAGGTCTCGGTGCGTGGTAACCTGCTGACGATTTCCGGTGAGAAGAAACGGGAGAACGAGACCAATAATAAGACAATCCATCGGATCGAGCGGTGCTATGGTAAATTCCAGCGATCAATCACCCTGCCTGCGGATATTGAACCGGACCAGGTGAAGGCAAGCTATAAAGACGGTGTTCTCACGGTTACCCTGAAGAAACCTGAGGTTCTTAAACCGAAGGAGATCGAGGTTGAAGTGAAGTAACGCCTCCATATTATCCACCCAAGGTTTGCCCGGCTTAAGCCGGGCAAACCTTCTTATTAAACAACAAACTTGCACCGAGAATCCCCGCCTCATCGCCCAGGCTTGAGGCTACAATCTTATAATGCCGAAATTTTTCACCCAGCAACCTCTGCTGAACCGTCTTTCTTATCGGTGTAAAAAGGACCCTGCCCGCCCTTGATATTCCGCCTGATATAACAATCAAATCCGGATCAAACAGGGCAATGATATTGGTTATCCCTATCCCGAGATAGAAACCGACCCGTGCAAAGACCTGTTTTGCCACCGTATCACCCCTTTTTGCCTCCTGGGCGATGATTGCAGGAGAAAGTTCTTTATACCTGGATAAACGGCTCGCTCTCTTTTTTATTAATCGCCTTGCATAACGGACAATATAACGCGCACCCACATATCTTTCCAGACATCCATAATTGCCACAGGCACATTTTGGCCCATTAAAATTTATGATGGTGTGGCCGAGCTCACCAGCATAACCATTGGCGCCCAGAACCAATTTACCCTCACAGATTGCAGCGCCGCCGACCCCGGTGCCGATGGTGAAGAGAAAGACATTCTTGTAACCGCGCGCTACACCATAATACCATTCACCAAGGCAGATTGCATCAACATCATTGATAATCTTAACCGGCATCCTGAATTTTCGGGTCAGAATCTTAACTAAGGGTATACCATTCCAGCCCTTTAAGTTCGGTGAAGTCCTTACCACACCCAGTTTTGAATCGATAAGCCCGGCAATCCCGATCCCGATACCTTCTCCTTCTTTAATGAGTGGTTCAATGGCCTTTATAATCTGAGCGATTGAACCTTCGGGCCCCCGGTTCGAGTAGGTGGGAATAACCTTCAGCCCTTTTACCCTACCGTTTACTACCAGGGCGGATTTAATATTGGTGCCGCCGATATCAACACCGACAATCTTCACATCACATAATAACTATATAGAGTGAATAGTCAAGTCCAGTTTTGCCCAGAACTATCTTTTCCGCTTAGAACCTCCGGGTGTTTTCCTGAGGTATGATTTCAACTTTTCAAATTCTCCATTCCGGAGCAGGGGTTCGATCCGTTGATCATTTATCAGTACTTCATATTGAATGTGCCGCTTTTTTGTTCCTTCAATAATGCCTGGGCACAGGGCGAAGATGAGTGAATCTGCAAGGCGTGTCTTTATATATGACTGCTCTGATGTGGGAAATCTTGTAACGATATCTCTTAGACATCGAATTATATCAACAGAATGCAGGAGGATTATACACAAACAGCACCTCTGGGCAATATCGAGCGCATATTCAAGTCTTTTGCGATCATAGACTGCACTGAGTGCCACAACATCGACGCCGGTTTGGTCAATATATTGTATTGCGGACTCAAACGATTCTGTATCATAACCGATCTGGCGTTGAATTATTACCGACTTTTTATGATGATAGATGTATTCAATCGGTTCTTCGATTGTTATGATATAGGCGGGCCGGTGGTTGTTTATATAATCGATGAGTGATGCCATAACCGTTGTCTTACCACTGCCTGGTTTACCGGTGATGATGCATAAACCACAGGTGCGATTGAGAAAAGGAAGAACATCCCCTGGTCCGCCGAGCTCTTCCCAGGTCGGAATCCGGAAAGGGATAATTCGAAAGACCGCATTAGGAACTCCCCGTTGTATAAAGATTGTCGCCAGAAATCGTGCCATCCCCTTGATCCCGAATGAGAAGTTAAGTTCCTGGCCTTTCTCAAACTGTTTTTTTTGGTGTTCATTGAGCACCGATAAAATTAACTGTTCAGCCTGGACTGGGGTTAATGGTGTATCACCTATGGGTTTGAGTGTATTGAACTTCTTGAGCATCGGCGGTACACCGACGGTGATAATCAAATTACTGGCCTTCTCCTGCCAAAGTGCCTTCAGCAATTCTGCCAATGATAATTTTTTCTTCTTCATTATTCACTCCTGCTCAATTTTTATCTCTTTAAATATGTCGCTGGAAATTTCAAAATCGTGCCTGGACCAGGACCGTTCAGGCCTGTATTCAATCCGGTCCAGCCATTGCATAATCGTCTTCTTTCTGAAACGAACCTCCTCGCCGAGTCGGATATGGGGAATTATACCCAGGTGTGCTTTAATCAGAGTCTCATCCACCCTTAGATATTCTGCAAGTTCCGGGATTGTAATGATTTCGGGTCTTAACTTGAACATCATATTTTTCAGAATATCTTGTTTAACCGGATAATCAACCCATTGTTCACACAACCTTTTCGTCTCAGAAAATTCGGTTAATCGACATCGGCATCTTTTACAATGTGCAAGATGCCTTCTCATCTCCTCTGCCATATCATCCGAAGTCTCGTTATATAGGAAAGATACGAGATTATTTTCGAACTCTTTGCATTTCATCTTACCTCCTGAACCTTTTCAACTTTTTTCTCAACCGCTTGAGCGCCTTATATAACCGTGTCTTGACTGTTGACTCTGGACAACCAAGAACCTCAGCAATCTCCGCAAAGGTCATCCCCTGATATTCTTTTAAGATAATAACCTCCTTCTGGGCCTGAGGCAATTTATTGATTGCCTCCCTTACCGCATAAATAATCTCGTAATCAGGATTCAGAAATGGTTGATATCCATAGAGAATTTTGGCCTTCAGTCTTTTACCATCCTGCTCTGACTTCAGTTCTTTTCTCAAAATATTTCGGGCGATCTTATAAACCCAGGGCCGAAACCTCTGTTCGCAGTCAAAAGAGTGGCCATATCTATAGACACGAATAAAGAGGTCCTGGGTCAGATCCTCGGCGCGGTCATAGTCATTCAGGTGTCTAATAAAGTAATTGAAGAGCTTCTGCTGATACCGTTCCACAAGTTCAGAAAAGGCATCATCGTCACCACGCTGAAACTGTTTCATCAGGGTCTCATCAGATTTCATAGACCTCCTATATCATAATATCTCAAAATTTTAAAAAAAGTTTTATCTTATCTCAATTTCAGTATAACAGAAGTATAAACGCTGTCAATAACTTAGAAATTATTACCAAAAATCCCAAAGACGAAAATACTTGCAATTATATTGAAATTGGTTAAAATAGGATATGCTCTATAAAGATGCTGGGGTGGATATTAACTTTTTAAATCAGGTAAAGAAGCGTATGGGCAAGAAAGTATCCAGCACCTTCAAGGGAAAGCGGGGCACGGTCTTCGGACTCTTTGGCGGTATCTATGCCTGGGGAGAGAATTATCTTGTCAGCAGCTGTGATTCAGTGGGAACAAAGATACTGGTTGCCTGTGCCCTTGATAAACATAATACCGTGGGTATGGACCTGGTGAATCATTCTGTTAATGATATTCTCACCACCGGGGCACGACCCATCTTCTTTATGGATTATATCGGATTTTCGAAACTCTCCTCCAAGGTCTTATCCCAGGTCGTCTCGGGTGTAGTAAAGGCCTGTAAAAAAGAGGGGATTGTGCTCGTCGGTGGCGAAACCGCCCAGCTTACAAGATTCTATCCTGATGGAATTTATGACCTCGTCGGATTTATTGTCGGAATAGTTGACAAAAGAAATTTTATCGATGGTTCAAAAATAAGACCGGGCGATATCATTTTGGGATTAAAGTCAACCGGACTCCATACCAACGGCTATTCTCTGGCGCGGAAGGTTTTATTAAGAAATTATGGTTTTTCGACTTATATCCCGGAATTGAGATGCACAATCGGTGAGGAACTGCTGAAGGTGCACCGTTCATATCGTAAGGCACTTGAGCCGAGGATGAAGTATATCAAAGGTCTCGCCCATATTACCGGTGGAGGTTTCTATGACAATATCAAAAGGATATTGCCTGAAAACTGTTCAGTGGTAATTCACAAAAATACCTGGAAACCATTACCGGTCTTTTCTCTAATCCAGAAACTGGGTAAGGTGCCTGAATCGGAGATGTATCGGGTCTTCAATATGGGTATCGGAATGGTCTGCATTATCGACAAAAGGCATATCAAGCATTTTCGGGCGATAAAACCAATCATTATTGGTGAAGTGGTAAAGGGAGATTTTGGGGTGAATTTAGTTTAAACCCTGGTCCGATTCGGTATTGGCCCGACGTTGATCAAGAACTTCAGTGATGGCAAGAATCAATCTTTCATTAAAAGCACGTTGAGTTGTGTCTTTATCCTTATCAATCTTAAAGGCAATCGCATCCGCTTCAATGTCAGAATTGGAACTTCTGATAATAAAAATTATTGGGTAATTGAATGTTCCGCTGAAGGTAAATTCAGAATCGATTTCTAAGTAACCCAGCTCTATTTTCTTACCCTTAATAATCTGAATCGTGCCGAAAAGGTCCTGACCACTACTGAGCCAATCAGGTAGTGTAATCTTATCTTTATTTTTCAACTGTTCAAACAACTTTATCCCCTGGCAGAAATTTTATTTCTCCATTGATGATCAGACCAACCACCTTACCCTTCAACTCTTTATTTAATAAAGGGCTATTTCTTGAAAGTGATTTAACCTTTGCCTCGGTATAACGCCACCTCTTTTCTGGATCAATAATAGCAAGATCAGCAGGTAGACCGGGCTTGAGCCTGCCCAGTTCTTCTTTGAGAATTCGGGCGGGATTGATGGTCAACTTCTCGATAACCTCAAGCCAGGAAAAATGTTGATGGTTAATAAGCTCCATAATGACAAGGGAGAGAGCGGTTTCCAGACCGGTCATCCCAGATGGTGCCCGTGCAAACTCCAGTTCCTTTTCGGCCTGGGTATGTGGTGCATGGTCGGTAGCAATGCAATCGATCGTGCCGTCGCGCAGACCTTCAATGATCGCCTGTCTGTCTTCTTCGCTCCGCAGAGGAGGGTTAACCTTATAGTTTGTATCAAATGTCTCTAAAGCCTGGTCATTGAAATAGAAATAGTGGGGACAGGTCTCGCAGGTCACTCGAACCCCATCCTGCTTCGCCTTCCGTATCAATTGAACTGCGCCCTTTGAAGATATATGGCAGAGGTGTAATCTTGCTCCGGTAAATTTTGCCAGTAATAAATCCCGGGCGACAATTACATCTTCGGCAATCGCTGGGGCTCCTTTCAGTCCGAGTTTTGTTGCATAATATCCCTCGTTCATCACACCATCCTGAGCAAGGTTGTTATCAATGGGATGTTCGAAGATTGGAACATCAAATATCTTTGAGTATTCCAGGGCATGCCTTAAGACATTCGCGTCGGCTACAGTATCTCCATCATCAGAAAATCCCTTTGCCCCGGCCCTGATCAATTCTCCAAACTCAGTAATCTCTTCTCCTTCTCTCCTTTTTGTTATTGTTGCAATGGGGAAAATCCGACACAGTCTAACTCGTAATGCCTCTTTTATGATATAATTGACGATACCCTCGTTGTCGATTACCGGCTCGGTATTGGGCATACAACAGAGGGTTGTAAAACCACCGGCAATACCTGCCCGGGAACCGGATTCAATCGTCTCCTCATCAGGACGACCAGGATCGCGCAGATGACAATGGAGATCAATGAACCCAGGAGTAATGATCAGACCCCGGGCATTGAATACCCTCGCCCCTTTCTGCACAATCTTTTTGCCAACTCTTGTAATCTTATTATTGGTGATTAGAATATCAAATTTTCCATCACGATTTGAACCCGGATCCACCACGCGCCCACCTTTAATCAATATTCTATTCAATCTTTCCTCCTGCATGGATGAACAATACCGCCATTCTCAGGGCAACCCCGTTCTTGACCTGTCTCAGGATGAGTGATTTATTACCGTCCGCGACCTCAGGGTCGATCTCAATACCTCTGTTTGTTGGTCCTGGATGCATAATCACCGCATTTGGTTTCATCTGTTTTATCCTCTGTTTGGTTAGGCCGTAAAGATTACGATATTCCCGTATTGAGGGAAACAGCCCGGATTCCTGTCTTTCAAGTTGAATCCGTAGTGCCATAATAACATCAAACCTTTTAATCGCTTCATCAAGGTCATAAAATACCTGGACACTAAATTTTTCTATCTCTAAGGGAAGTAGTGTTGGTGGTCCGCAGATTCCCACCTCAGCCCCTAAGGTCTTCAACCCGAAGATATTTGACCGTGCCACCCGGGAATGGGCAATATCACCAACAATCAAAACCTTGAGGCCCTTAAACTTTCCAAAGCGTTGTCGGATTGTCATTAAATCGAGCAGGGCCTGGGTTGGATGTTCATGTCCGCCATCTCCTGCATTTATAACAAAGGCATCAAGCTGATCAGCAAGCACCTTGGCCGCACCAGGAACCGAGTGTCGGATAATAACTCCATCGACCTTCATCGCCTCGATATTTTTTGCGGTATCAAGTAATGTTTCTCCTTTTATCACGCTTGAACTTGATATAGAGAAATTTACAACATCAGCAGAGAGCCTCTTCGCTGCAATGCTGAAAGATATCTGGGTCCTGGTTGAAGGTTCAAAAAAGAGGGTAAGAATGGTCTTACCCCGCAGGGCAGGGACAATAGGAATCGGTCGTTCAAGCACACCCAGAAAATTGTCGGCCAGGTCAAGATATTTATATATATCCTCGGCACTGAGACCTTCAATTCCCAGAAGGTTCTTCTCAGGCATAATCCTTATCTCCGGTAATATAGAGCTGTTTCACACCGGGCCTTTTCAAACCCTTACGCATACCGGTCTTGGAACTTTTCGATTTCTTCCGATAACTATGAATCACCACACTATCCATACCATCGGTCTCTTTTATAAAAACATCCACGATCTCTTTTTTTGAGGTAGGAACCTTCCTGCCGATGAAATCGGCCTGGATCGGCAGTTCCCGGTGGCCGCGGTCAATCAAAACCGCAAGTTGAATCTTCTTGGGTCGGCCGAAATCGAGAATCTCTTCAATTGCTGCACGGATTGTTCGACCCGTGTATAAGACATCATCAACCAGAACGATTATTTTATTGTTGATGTCAAAATTTATTTCTGAATTCTCGATGATAGGGGCTTCAGCAACCAGCTGAAGGTCATCACGATACAAGGTAATATCTAAGGCACCCAAGGGAACAGTCTTGCCCTCGGTCTTTTTGATGACCTCAGCTATCCGCTGGGCAATAAAATCACCCCGCCGTTTTATTCCAATCAGGGCCAATAAAAATTACGATAAGTCAAGCAAATGGAATTCAGCGGACTTGACTTCACTCGATTTTGACCTATAATAAAGGGTGAAGTCAGACCTGGAGATAGCCCAGCAGACAAAATTGATTCCTATCATCGACATCGCCCGGACCCTGAAAATCCCTGAGGAGCTAATCATCCCCTGCGGTCGATACAAGGCAAAGGTCTCCTTGAAGGTCTTTGACCAGCTCAAGGATAAAGCAGCGGGAAAATTGATCCTGGTTACTGCAATGACCCCAACACCAATGGGTGAAGGCAAGACCACGGTCTCCATCGGTCTGAGCATGGCATTGAATCGGATTGGCAAATCGTCGATTGTCGCCCTGCGTGAACCGTCCCTGGGTCCGGTATTCGGAATTAAAGGGGGTGCTGCAGGTGGTGGCTATGCCCAGGTATTGCCGATGGAGGATATAAACCTCCATTTTACAGGTGATATCCATGCAATAGGTTCTGCCCATAATCTATTGTCTGCAGTGCTCGATAACCATATCCATTTTGGAAATAAACTCAATGTTGATGAACGTGAGATCGTCTTTACCCGGGTGATGGATATGAATGATCGCAGTCTGCGCAATATTGTTGTTGGTCTGGGTGGAAAAAAGAACGGTCCAGCCCGTGAAGACGGATTTATGATAACCGCGGCAAGTGAGGTGATGGCAATCCTGGCATTATCCGAATCTATCGATGAGCTGAAAGAACGGCTCGATAAGATTTTTGTCTCTTATGATATGAACGGAAAGCCGATATTTGCCAGAGACTTTGGTGTTACCGGAGCGATGGCGGTATTATTGAAAGACGCAATCAAACCGAACCTTGTCCAGACGATTGAACACACACCTGCATTCATTCACTGTGGGCCCTTTGCCAATATTGCCCATGGAACCTGTAGTGTCGTTTCGATAAGGTTGTCCCAGCGGTTATGTGACTATACAGTGGTCGAAGCAGGCTT
>MUKB01000136.1 GCA_002049785.1 Caldifarciminota bacterium 4484_100 | reverse complement strand
GGTCCCAGGGGATGTGAACGAGGCAGAAAAATTCTTTATTGAATCGGTCAGGGATGGCAATGAGGGGATTATGATAAAGTTATTGGGTTCACCATATCGACCGGGCAGACGCGGAGGTTTCTGGTTTAAAATAAAGCGCGCGTATACTTTGGACTGTGTCATCCTCGCTGCTGAATGGGGACATGGTAGAAGAAGAGGCTGGCTATCCAATCTTCATCTTGGTGTACTCGATGAGACCGGCAAAAAATTTTTGATGGTGGGCAAGACATTCAAGGGTTTGACCGATCAGATGCTCCAATGGTTTACTGATGTTCTCCCTAAGTATAAGATTCATGAAGACCGATGGACAATATATGTGAAGCCTGCAGTGGTTGTTGAGGTAGAATTTAATGGTGTGCAGAAGAGTTCAAAATATGATTCCAAATTTGCATTGCGATTTGCCCGGGTAAAACGGATCAGATACGACAAAGGTCCATTCGGGATAAATACCATTTTGGACTTAGAAAAAATTTTAAAAAGGAGGTAAGATGAATTATGAGCAGGAAAAGAAGGACCACATCTCTTTTTGTGGTTCATATTGTCATATATGTGATTGGCATACAGGAAAGATCAGGAGAATTGCCCAGACCGCGCTTGATATGATTCAGGAATTTAACGGTTTCAAGCGTCTGTTTGAGGGCAAGGTGGATGCAGACAATCTGCAGAAGGGGTTGAGGATTCTCGCTACATCGAGTATCTGTTCAGGGTGTAAGTCTGAGACCGGTGCCAATGAGCGGTGTGCCATAAGGAGATGCTGTTCAGAAAAAGGGTTTGATCTATGTAATGAATGTCCTGATTTTCCCTGTGAAACACTGAAGAACAATCCCGGTGTTATCAGATGGCACTGCCTTGAACATTTAAATGAGATAAAAGAGCGTGGGTTGAAAAATTGGATTGACCAGCAGTGGACAGAATATATCAAGGCAACGCAGGAAACTTGATTTATGTAATTCTGTTGATATAATAATTTATGTTGCAATCCTTTCACTTTTTCATATTGAAGGAGGCATATGATTGACCTGGAGCGGTATGTCAAAAAGGCCCGTGCCCGGGGAATAATAAGGACGAAGATTATTGATACGAAAACGGTCGTCACTGGCAACTGGGTGAGGATGAAGTGCGGTCCGGATTGATGTCTATAAGACTGCACGAAATAACGGTTTCAAGCTTGAGGTGGTCCGTTCTGAAGAGGAGTGCTGTTCATTTGTTTCTTTAATACTCATTGAATAATAAAAAATGGAAATTGATATTGACGGTAGTTATTTAGAAGGCGGGGGACAGATTGTTCGAACTGCGGTGGCGCTATCTGCAATCACCCGCAAGTCGGTTCATCTTTTCAATATCCGAAAGGGGAGGCAGAATCCCGGGTTAAAACCCCAACACCTGGTGGGAATAAAGACTGCAGCCCGGCTCTGTGAGGCCGAGACCTGGGGTGTTACCCAGAACTCATTAGAATTTTCATTCCATCCCGGGTTTATTATCGGAGGTAATTTTCAGGTGGATACCAGAACCGCAGGTGCAATCACCTTGATCCTCCAAACCTTAATTCCAATTGCGCTCTTCAGTCCAAGGCCGGTTGTCTTTAATATCAAGGGAGGAACTGCAGTTCCATTCAGCCGTATTTCCTTCTCAGTTGAGAAGTATTTCTATCTCAGAAAGGGGTTCATTGAAGAGAGTTGAGGCTTTTGTGGTTGCCTCAAAAAGGTTGAGACAGAATGAGGTTGCTGAGAGGGTTGTTAAGGGGTTTAAGGATATTATCAGTGAAGCCCGCACACATATTGAATATGTTGATACCACCTCGCCCGGGTGTTTTATTCATTGCCAGGCAGAATTTGAGGGATCGATGATCGGGGCTGGGAGTTTAGGGAAGAAGGGAAAGCCTGCAGAGAAGGTTGGTGAAGAGGCAGCCCGGGAGTTGAATCGGGCGTTTATGTCTGATGCGCCGGTTGATCCCTGGCTTGTTGACCAGTTAATCCCTTATATGGCACTGGCTACTTACAGGACCGGTATTGAATCGAGGATGAAGATCCCAGAATTGACCAGGCATGCCCGAACCAACATCTGGATTGTTCAGAAATTTCTACGGGTGGAGTTTGAGGTTAAAGATAATATAATGAGCTGTATCAGTAGGTCACAAAAGAAAGGCATTGAAGGCGATTGAATTTGCTTGATTTTTTTAAATAGTTATATATAATCACTCGATGCGATTATATGAATTTGAGGCAAAGAGGCTATTTCGACGTTCTGGAATCCCTGTACTTGATGGTGTGGTGGCTGGTGGGATTGATGATGAGGGGTTGAATAAAATTACCTATCCGGTTGTGGTGAAGGCACAGACATTTCTTGGTGGCAGGGGAAAGGCAGGTCTGATTAAGACCGCAAGCACACGAAAAGAGGTTGAGGAGGGGATCAGGTCTCTTATTGGTAGATTTCACGGTCCTTATCGAATAGATAAGGTCTTACTTGAAAAGAAGATTGATATCGAAAAGGAGCTTTATATCTCAATCATTATCGACCGTCTTGAACATAAGTTCTGTGTGATTACCTGTGCTGAGGGCGGTGTGGAGATTGAAGAGGTCGCCGCCCAGAACCCTGAATTGATACACAAATATTATTTCAGCCCCTCAGATGACTTTTCCCAATACCATTCCCGGTTTATTGCTGGTGAACTCGGACTATCAGGAGCCATGCTACGCTCAGGCGCTTTGGTTGTGTATAATCTATTCAATCTGTTCACCGGATTTGACTGTAAACTTGCGGAGATAAATCCATTGGTCATCACCAAGGATAAGAAGATATATGCACTCGATGCCAAGATTGACCTTGATGAGGATGCGATGTTCCGCCATCCAGAATTGAATATGTTGACCTTGATGGTGATATCGGTGTTTTCCCGGGTGGGGCAGGTTTCGGGATTGCCGCAATTGACCTGATAAAACATTATGGCGGGCAGGCCGCAAACTTTATGGATTCCGGGGGTGCGCCCACTCAAGATAAACTGAGGAAGATGTTGGGGTTGCTCATCGATAATCCACGGGTGAAGGCGATATTCGGGGCGCGATTCGGTGGTATATCGCGGTGTGATGATTGGGCAAAGGCGCTGGTGCAGTATGTGATTGAGAATAAGCCGGCGAAGCCGATGGTTATGAGGATGGCGGGTAATATGGAAGAAGAGGGGAGGAGGATTCTCCAGGAAGCCAAGGAGAAGTAGCAAAGACCGGGAAGATATGAGTATAATTATTGACCAGAATACCAGGACGATTGTTCAGGGCATTACCGGTAAGAACGCATCATTTCATACAAAATTGATGCTCGATTACGGAACAAAGATTGTCGGTGGGGTTACCCCAGGGAAAGGTGGGGAAGAGGTTTTTGGGGTCAGGGTATATGATACAGTGAGGGAATGCTTACGGGCTCATCCTGATGCTACGGTTTCAAGTGTATGGGTTCCCCCTCGGTTCGCAAAGGATGCAATCCTGGAGGCGATTGATGCGGGTATTAAAACTGTGGTTGTGATTACAGAACGCATTCCGGTCCATGATATGCTTTGTGTGCGCGAACGCGCTCGGGAAAAAGGGGTGATGGTGATTGGTGGGAATACCCCGGGGCTTATTTCACCAGGGAAATCACTTGTCGGTATGCTCCCCAGAATTACATTCCAGCCCGGGAGGATTGGCACGGTTGCGCGGAGTGGAGCGATTACCTATTATTTGGCCAATTCCCTGAACCTTGCGGGCTTTGGTGAATCGACCTCAGTTGGTCTGGGTGGTGATCCCATACTCGGTGCGAACTTCGAGGATATCCTCCGCCTTTTTGAAGATGATCCAGAGACCGATGCGGTGGTGATGGCGGGTGAAATTGGTGGTGTTTATGAAGAACTGGCCGCACCCTTTATTAAACAGATGACCAAGCCGGTGGTCGCTTTTATTGCGGGCAGGGCTGCACCTCAGGGTAAGCGGTTGGGCCATGCCGGAGCCATCATCGAGGGAAATTTAGGCACTGCAGAGTCCAAGATTGAGGCCCTCCGTTCTAATGGTGCAGTTATCGCCCAGACCCTTAGTGAGATACCAGAAATTTTAAGGCAGAAACTCGGTTAGAACCTTCTGCGTCGCCATCGAATAAAGAGATAGACACCGATTACCACAATCAATATCGGCCAATCACGATAGAATGAGAAGAGGATAATGTTATAGTTCGATACCCAGATCCAGAGTCCAAGTGCAATCAAAAATAGGGCAAATAATGTTCCGCAACCCATTTTTTCTCCTTAATTCAATCTTTAGTTTTCTTTTGTTAATTTTTTGATTGAGATATTTCCGTTCTCACTCTTCAGTTCGATTGTTGCACCGGGTTTGTTGATTATGCCTTTGAGGGTCTGCGCGGTCTTCACTTCATCCTTTAAAGAAAACTCACAGCTGATAGTGCCATTTTCTGTATATAAGTTGAGGGATGCTTCACTTTTATTATTTAGATAAAGTAGTATGTCGCCGTTTTTATTTTGAATTCTGAGATTACCAACCTCTTCATATTCGAGAATGATATCTCCGGAGACAAGTTCACCATTGAGGCTTCCTCTCAATTTTCGTGCTTCAATATCACCGGATATCGTCGCAAGGTTAATTTTACCATTAATGTTACTAATCTCGATATCTCCGGAAACGCCTTTGATTTCCAGGTCAATCTTTTTTGGTGTGATTATCTTTATGTCGCCGGTTATCGCCTTTATCTCCAGCTTTTCATCCCGTTCGTTAATCCTGGCAAATATCCCTCCGTTTACCTCAATTGATTTGGTATCGGTTCCATTAATCTTTATATCTCCACTGATCGTACGCAGTACAATCTTTTTCTTCTCTGGGAATTGGTGGGTATGTTCTGACTTCATATTGAGCGCATTCAACAGTCTTTCTGCCTCTTCCGCATTTATCTTTCCCTGCTCAAGGAGTTTCAGGATTTTCAGGGTCTCATTCAATGAACACCTCCACCGATTCTCCGTCTTCTTCATCCGTGACCTCGGCGATTGTGAATTTCCCTTTTTCTGCTACCTCATCGAGTATTTGATCTATCATCTCCGGGGTGAACTCTTCAAGAGAGATTCCATGGT
>MUKB01000065.1 GCA_002049785.1 Caldifarciminota bacterium 4484_100 | reverse complement strand
AGCAGATGGTGATGATAGAGGCAAGTGCCTTATTGCACGATCTGGGTAAGATTGGAATTGATGAGATGATTCTGTATAAACCTCTGCCTTTAACAATGGAGGAAAAAGAAGAGATTGATAAACATGTTTTAAGGGGTTATCATATCTTGTCAGGTTTTACTGAAATCCCTGAGATTTTGAATGGTGTTAAGACCCATCATGAATTCTGGGATGGCTCAGGTTATCCTGAAGGGCTTGATGATGGTAAAATTCCTTTGATTGGCAGAATCCTTGCGGTTGTTATCAGTAAAAGCAAAATCTGATATCCAAATTTTATAGTAATAAACATGCTATTTCGGTATTACGCCAATTGGCGTAATACCGAAGTCCCTAATTTATTCCGTTATAAAGAATTTTTCTTATATTTTTAAAAGATTTCAAAATTTTGAAATCATCAAATGCAATGCTACAATAATGAACCAATCATCTATTAAACCATTTAACTATCCAATCATAAAAACCATCTAACCATTCGGCCATCAAACCGTCTATCTATCCACTTATCCAAAGTTTTTCCTAAAGAACTGTTTTTGATGAAAAACGGCTTGAGTCCTCTCCACTTTTTACAAAAGCCCTGTAGAATTAACTGTATTAGTCTCCCGGTTATTCAGAGATGCTGGGAAATCCGTTAGTCATTGAGTTACTGAGTCATTGTGTCATTGGAAAATTAGAGATGCTGAACCAGGTTCAGCATGACAAACACACCATTTCGAATTTCGGATTGAAGTAAAAACTCCATTCAGCCCATTCACAGTCTCGGTCTGCGAAGAAGGCAGAGAATAAACTCAACACAACATTTTGAAAAATCAAAACAAAAAGTGGAGAGGAATCAGAAAAACGGCATATTGACAAGGCGGCGCAGGTGTGTAAGATGTCACCATGGACCGAGTTTTGGAAATTTCTACGAAAGTCGGGACAGAACCAAGAAGATATCGATTATAGCAAAAGGAGGAAATATGTTTAAATATTTACTTGGTTTTATCTTACTTTTTTTGACATGTGCAATATACAGCCACCTGGTTTGGGCAGAGGATAATATTACTGCAGGCGAGATTATTAACACTATGACGCAGACGATGAATCCAGAGCAATCAGAAGCAAAGATGAAGATGACGATCATGACCACCTCGGGTGAGGAACGTTCGTTCCTCTATCACACCTATTCAAAAGGTCGGGGTAAGAAGACCCTTATGAAATACCTTGAGCCTTCCCGTGTCAAGGGCCAGACGATTCTGATGCTCAATGACGGTGATGATATCTGGATTTATTTTCCCAAAAGAAATCATGTGCGTAAACTTGCCAGTCATGCACGCCGACAAAAACTTGAAGGTAGTGACTTCTCGTATGAGGATATGGGCGGTTCCAACACCTTTGTCGAAAAATATGAATCCGTACTTCTGGAGGACGAGAAAAAGGAAGGGCATCAATGTTATAAACTGAAATTGACCCGTAAACCAGAGAGTGATGCCGGCTACTCGCGGATTATTGTCTGGGTTGACAAAAAAACATTTGTCCCGATTGTTATTGATTACTATCACGACAAAGATCCTGAACTGCGTGAAAAGCAACTCATCTGCACCGACATAGAACTTATCGACGGCATCTATACGCCGATGAAATTTACGATGTACAACAAACTCGACGACACCAAGACGACTATGGAAATCATAGAGATTAATTATAATGTTGATTTACCAGACGCGTTATTCACTGAGGAAGGAATGAAGCAATGAAGAATCTATGTAGTAAGAACTGGATTATTGAATTAATAATCATCTGGCTTCTGCTCCTGCCTTTAGCCGGGCTATATGGTCAGGTTGAGATTTACGGTTATTTTGAACCACAATATGCCGGATATTTACTGAACCGTAACTACAACCAGACCGGCTATGGAAAACTACGTATCGATTTAAAAAATACCGAAAACAAAAATGTTCGTTTCGGAGCAGACCTCATCTATCTTAATTACTTTGGTCTACGCCACTGGAATATTTTAGATTTTTTGCCGGATGAGATCGCAGATTCAATTCCGGCTGAGATGCTGCCCTATTATGAGAGTTATTTCAATGACACAATATATCTGGACAATGCCTATGTTCGCCTAAATGTTCCTAAGTTTGCTTTGATGATTGGTAAACAGCAGATTTCGTTTGGCACTGGTTATTTTGCCAATCCCACTGATCAATTAAACATCAAGGATGCACTCGATCCAACCTATGAACAGCCTGGCCACAATGCGCTCAGAATAGAGATATACCCGGTACCACGTATTAGCATTACTGCACTTTACACTCCGATCAATGCTGATTGGCAGCAATCAGGTAAACTCGGTCGGGTAAAACTCGGACTGGGACATTTTGATATTTCAGCTATTGCATATCGATTCTGGCATACAACAACCGATTTTTATACATTCCAGTCTGCTACGGAGGAACAAACCATGCTCGGTGCTGATTTTGTGGGAGAGCTGCTCGGCTGTGGAGTGTGGGGTGAAGGTGTTTATAATGTTATGACTGATGAAAGAGAGAATTCTTACGAGTATCTGGTAGGTGGTGACTACACCTTTAAGAATGGATTTTATACAATGTTCGAGTATCATCATAACTCGATTGCAAAAGACGATTACCATAATTATGACCTCAATGATTGGATGCGCTATATCACAGGGGAGGTCAAAACAATCTCACGCGACCAGTTGTATGGTCTTACGCAATACCCCATTACTGATTTAACCACTGTAGGCAGTATGTTCATTTTCAGTATTAGTGATCAGAGTGTGGTATTGGCGCCGATGATAAACAGCAGTCTCTTTGAAAACATCGACCTCACTTTGATGTTCAATATATTTATTGGTGCTGAAGGCAAGGCATTCAATCATAATTTCGGAAACAGTGGTCTGCTGCGTGCTACGGTTTACTTCTAAATATAAATTGAGGTGAAATATATGAAAGAAAGATTATTACGGCAGTGGGCACGTTTTGTGGCAACACATCCCTGGTGGGTATTGGCTTTTATGTTTGTTCTTATTATCTTTTCAGTGATCTTTGCTTCTGATCTGCGAATGGATATGCTCTGGTCAGATATGCTGCCTTCAGGTGATCCGATGGCTCAGGAGTTCGAGCGTATTATAAAAGAATTTAAGAGCACCTCAACAATACTTATTGTTATTCAAGGTGAAGAGGCGGCAATCAAAAAATTTGCTGATGAAATTGCTCCAGAAATCGAAGAATTAGAAGCGTATATTGAACGGGTTGACTATAAGCTCGATAAGGAATTTTTTGGTCGGCACGGTTTTATGCTTACTGACATTGAAGATCTCAGGAATACAACTGATATGTTCAATGATTTGAATTTAGTGCCTTTGCTTAATAACATTAATAATAATTTTGAAAAGGAATATGTTGGCAATGACCAGGCGCTGGATACGCGGACAAAAGAAGACGAAGCAGCCCGCGCACTCGATGGCTTATACTACTGGCTCAAAACAATGGATACATTTATAAATACCCCGGCAGGTGCAAATCATGCTCTGATTGATTCAATGGTTGAACGTTTTCTCTATGGCGATCCTTATTTTATTTCTTATGACAAAAAAACTCTACTTCTTTCCTGTAAACCAACTTTTTCTTCGATCGATATTGAAAAGGATATTGCGGCAACCCGGGCAATTGAAGAAAAAATTGAGCAGATCCAGGATAAATATCCTATGGTACGGGCCGGGATAACTGGTGTCATTCCCCTACAGAAATATGAAATGGAATATACGGAAAAAACGATGTTCTTAAGTTCAATCATTGCCTTACTGCTTGTGATAATCCTCTTTATTATTAGCTTTCGGATGTGGAGTGCACCGATCCTTGCCGGTTTAAATCTTGTTATCGCAATAATTATTACTGCGGGCATTGTTGAGCTGACAATTGGTCGGCTTAATATGATGACTTCGATATTCGCTGTGATACTTATTGGCCTTGGTATTGATTATGCGATTCACCTGATTTCAGTTTATAATGAGCGCCGTAATATCGATTCTGATCAGAGACAGGCAATGGAAGAAACTTTTGCCCGTTCGGGTTCAGGTATTATTACTGGTGCTCTGACTACGGCGGCAGCATTTTTTGCCCTGGCAATCTCGTCGACCCGTGGTATTAAAGAGATGGGGATTGTGCTCGGTATTGGGATTTGTTGCGCAATGGTTACTTCACTTGCTGCACTGCCTGCAATTCTGATTGTGCGTGAACGTTGGATCTTCCGGGTTAAAAAGAAGACGGTGAAACCAAAGGTTTCAGAATTTCATTTTCTTGGTAATATCGGTCAAAATATTGTAAAACATAGAGCGCTTTATATAATAGGCGGGGTGGTTATTACTGGTATTCTGTTATATCAAGCATTCAATCTAAAATTTAATTATAATATGATGAGTCTGGAACCGGATATTCCAGTAATCCATCTTCAGGATACAATTATAAAGGCATTTGAGATGAGCCCTGATTTTGCTATGGTTACTGCTTCTTCAATTGAAGAATCCTGGAAACTGGAGCAAAAGGCAAAGGCCATGCCGGCATTAAGTATTGTTGAGGGGATTGGTGATGTCTGTCCGCCTGAATCAGTTCAGAGATTGCGCCAGCCCTATGTTAAAGCCCTAAGAGAAAAAATTGGAAAGAATAATAAAATAGCTCCTTTAGAGGTAAATTCACTCAAAAAATTAATTACCCAACTGAAGCGGCTTGATCTGAATATCTACGAGCTTGCTCAGCTGGCATATATCGGAGGTCAGGATAAGATTGATGAGAAATGTAAACTCATTATTGGAGACCCAGAACAGGAAGATGCTCAGGGTCTTATTATGGAACTGATTGAAGCAATTCAGGATAAGCCAGTATTGGCAGTGCGCCAGCTCAATAAATTTCAGAAGTATTATTACCCGGTTTTAAAAAAGAAATTATTCGATATGGCAAATCCTGAACTCATTACCCTTGATGCCCTGCCCGAGCGCATAAAAGAGCGGTATGTTAATGAACGTGGTGATAACTTTCTTGTAACAATCTATGCGCGCAAACAGGTGTGGGATTTTACTGTGCTTGATCGGTTTACAAAACAACTGGAACTGGTCAGCCCACGGGCAACCGGCACGCCTCCAATGTTTTTACATCTTATTAATCTGATTGGGAAAGATGGATTATGGGCAACAATTTTGACGCTTATTGTTGTCTTGCTCCTCTTGTGGATTGATTTTCGCAGCCTGCGTCTTGCCCTGCTTGGTATGATTCCGCTCATCAGTGGAGGAATTGTGATGATGGGTATCATGAAGTCATTTGGTATGCTTCTTGACTTTATCAATGTGATGGGAATACCAATGATCGTCGGGATTGGTATTGATGATGGTGTGCATGTCATTCATCGCTATAAATACGAAGGTTTTGATAAAACACGGGATGTGTTGCGCAGTACGGGCAAGGCAATTCTTCTGACATCTCTGACTACAATGGTGGGATTCGGGGCGCTTTCATTTGGCAGTTATCCAGCATATCGCAGTTTGGGCACTTTACTGACCGTGGGGGTTGCAGCATGCTTTGTGATGACCGTTCTTTTCATTCCCGGCATCATCAGTCTTTTCAGGAGAAAGAAATAGTTAGGGGCAAATCTTTAATCTTCAAATTATTGAATTAATGTTTTTTTCTTGAATACAAAATTACCTTTATCCCCGAAGAGGATGTCGTCAGGATAATCGATGCAGCACGCTATGCACCAACAGCAGGAAATGTTCAGCCCTGGAAATTTGTCATAATCAACAAAAGGACCCGGCTCGACTCCCTTGCCCAGCTCCTCCAAGCATCCTGGGAAGAGTATGTAAATACGATCGATGGTTTGGACCGTGCACAAAGGGAAAAATTTATCCGAAACGGAAGAAATGCCATCAACAATATTATGTCTGCTCCGGTATACATCCTGATATTTGTAGACACCACCGCATATCCTGAATATGCACTCTATGATAGTTGTCTTGCGGTCGAGAATCTGATGATTATGGCACGTGCAGCTGGTTATGGAACCGGGTTTTTCACCACATACTTTCCGGAAAATGTTATAAAGAAGTTTGTCAATGCACCGCAAAACCTCAAGTTTATCTGTGCGACACCGATTGGAATCCCAGAGCGATGGCCTGAGACACCATCGAAAAAGGGGTTAAGGGAATTTATCATATGGGGAAGGTTTCGCTAAATTAAAACTCCTTCAATCCCAGCTTTGTGTAGTATCTTTTATAGAACCTTCGATAGGTCCCCTGTTCGATATTCTTGAGCCAGCCTTTGTTACGGAGATACCAGTTAATCGTCCTCTTTATCCCGGTGTTGAAACCGGTTGATGGATGCCAGCCGAGCTCTCTTTCTATCTTTTTGATTGAGAGGGCATATCTTCGGTCGTGCCCTGGACGGTCTTTGACAAATGAGATGAGGTTGGGGTCTTTGCCCAGGGCCTTCAATATCTTCTTAACCACCTCGATATTGGTCATCTCCTGGGCTCCGCCAATATTATATATCTCACCAGGCCGGCCCTTTTTGAATACCAAGTCAATGGCTTCACAATTGTCCTCAACATATAACCAGTCCCGAACATTCAAACCGTCTCCATAGACCGGAATCTTTTTGTTCTTAAGGGCATTAAGAATTACCAAGGGGATCAACTTTTCTGGAAATTGGTAAGGTCCATAATTATTTGAAGAACGGGTGATTAAAACTGGTAGTTGATATGTTCTGTAATAAGAGAGAACCAGATGGTCGGCGGCTGCCTTGCTTGCGGAATATGGGCTTGAAGGGTTGAGTGGACTCAATTCACTGAATTTACCCTTCAGGATTGAACCGTATACCTCATCGGTTGAGATCTGAAGGAACTTCTTCACCTGAAATTTCAGGGCAAGGTTCAACAGAACACCGACCCCAAGGAAATTCGTTCTGATGAATGGTGCCGGGGAGAGGATGCTCCGGTCCACATGGGTCTCCGCAGCAAAATTTATTACCGCATCGGGTTTGAATCTTTTGAAAACCCCTGCCATCAACCGGGTATTATTGATATCTCCTCGGATGAAACGGTAATTCTTCTTTTTATCTAAACCCTTTAAATTTTCTAAATTTCCTGCATAGGTAAGTTTATCAAGATTGAGAAT
>MUKB01000005.1 GCA_002049785.1 Caldifarciminota bacterium 4484_100 | reverse complement strand
CCTACTGCGATGGGCTTATCACTATTTTTTCTAACCTTTTTTATAAATTCGAATAGACCAGGAGCCAGAGCCTGACGCATTCCAGTGGTTCCTGTAACACTGACCGCATAGATAAACCCCTGGGAACTTCTCGCGATCTCCTTAATGCGCTGTTCAGTTGATGTGGGTGCAACGAGAAAGATGGTCTCGATACCATTGTCCTCTGCCTGGGCAGTCCAATCCTTCGATTCCTCAATTGGTAGATCAGGAATAATTACACCCCCAATCCCTGCCTTTTTGACATCCTTGAAAAACCTCTCTCTGCCGTAACTGATGATCGGGTTCAAATATGACATAAGAACAATGGGTATAGCAATCGGGTCAGAAAATGGAACACCCAGCTCAATTATATCGGCACCACCCCTGATGATTTCATCGATATATTCCATTGTCCTTTTCATATCAGGAAAGCCGAAGGTAATGTATATAATCAGGGCGACCTCCTGTCTCTTTTTCAGTTCCAAAAATTTTTCAGCAACCACACCGTTCATATCATCTCCTCAACAATATTCAAATCTTTGTCACCGCGTCCAGATAGATTTACTACAATTATGTCCTGCTTGGCCCTATCCCTTGCTGACTTTATCGCCCCGGCAATTGCATGGGCGCTCTCCAAGGCAGGTATTATTCCTTCGGTTTTAGAAAGGAGTTTAAAAGCCTGAATCGCCTCCTGATCCGTAGCTGTAGTATATTGAACCCTTCCTGAATTCCGCAGATAGGCATGTTCTGGCCCCACCCCGGGATAGTCAAGTCCCGGAGCGATTGAATGGGTGGTTCTGATCTGACCTGCACCATCCTGTAGTAGATAGGTCGCAGAGCCATGTAATACCCCTGGTCTTCCCATCGATAATGAGGCAGAATGTCGATCTGTATCAAGCCCCGTACCTCCAGCCTCAACACCAAGCATCTCCACATCATCATTGATAAATGGATAGAACAGTCCTATTGCATTACTTCCACCACCCACACAGGCAACAAGGAGATCAGGCAACCTGCCCTCTTTCTTTATAATCTGCTCCTTTGTCTCCTGGCCGATGACCGACTGGAAGTCACGCACCATCATCGGATATGGATGTGGTCCAACTACCGAACCGATACAGTAATATGTATCCTCAACATTTGTTACCCAATCCCGCAGTGCCTCATTAATTGCATCCTTGAGGGTTTGGGAACCCGACTCCACACCAATCACCTGGGCCTTGAGTAGCCTCATCCTCAAAAGATTCATCCTCTGCCTTCTCATATCCTCGGTTCCCATATAGACTGTACATTTCAGACCGAGAAGGGCACAGGCAGTAGCAACTGCAACCCCATGCTGTCCTGCCCCGGTCTCCGCAATCACCCTCTTCTTTCCAATCCTCTTGGCCAGTAGAACCTGGCCCATTGTATTATTGATCTTATGGGCACCGGTATGCAATAAGTCCTCACGCTTCAAATAGATTCGCGCACCACCGATCTCCTGGCTCAGATTTTTAGCAAAATATAATGGTGATGGTCTGCCCACATAATCCGCAAGATATGCCCTTAAAGTTCGATTAAACCCTTTATCTTTTTTAATCAGTTTATACGCCTGTTCAAGCTCAATCAATGCCGACATCAGGGTTTCGGGAATAAACCTTCCTCCAAAATCTCCGAAATAGCCCAGATCATTGGGAAATCTATAAACCATCATCACCACCCGATTGCAAAAAATATTCGAGGGCCAGAAAATAGCTGAGCCCGCCAAGACCGGTGATCTGACCCTTACATACCGATGCAATCACTGAATGTCTACGAAAATCCTCCCGTGCAAAGATATTACTCAGATGGACTTCAATGACCGGTATTGAAACCGCTTCTATGGCGTCCCGAATTGCGATGGAATAATGCGTATAGGCACCCGGATTTATGATAATCCCGGAAACATTCTCTGCCTGTTGAATCGTATCGATGATTTCTGCTTCACTATTGGACTGGAATGTCTTCAGTCTTATGCCATTCTTTTCTGCATAGTCCTCAAGCCTCTTATTGAGTTCCTCAAGGGTCTCAGAACCATAAATCTCAGGGCTTCGCCGGCCCAGAAGGTTCAGATTTGGACCATTTATTACAAGAATTTCTCGCATCTTACCTCCTTCAATCTTACCCGTCCCACCTTTTGGGGGATCGGCAGTATCAACCTCTCTCGCCTCACCTTCTTATCCTGCAAGACTGCTCCCCTTATCGCCTCAGGCCCGATAGAACTGGGTAGACTTGTCGGTAGCTTATATTCTGATAAGATCTTCAATATCTTATCCAGTTCATCCTGTTTGAGATAGCCTTGTTGATATGCCCATTTCGACTCCTCCGCCATACCGATGGCAACAGCCTCACCATGGCTCAATTTTTGATAATGGGTCTGGGTCTCAATGATATGGGCAACTGTATGGCCAAAATTCAATATCGCCCGCTTTCCTGTCTCCTCCCTTTCATCGACTTTTACTATCTCTGCCTTAATCTGAATGGAGCGCGTAACAATTTTTTTGAGAACCTTCATATCCCGTTTAAGAACACTTGCTCTCTCCTTTTTAAGTTGGGTAAAAAGTTCTGGGTCACAGATAACTCCATACTTTATCACCTCAGCAAGGCCATTCTTCATATCATAATCAGAAAGGGTCTTGAGAAACTGAAGGTCACAGAAAACCGCATCTGGTTGATAGAATGTTCCGAGCATATTCTTTCCCCTGTGATTCAATCCATTCTTGCCTCCGATTGCCGCATCCACCTGGGCAAGCAGGGTAGTGGGAATCTGGATTAGACCCATACCCCGTTTATAGGTTGAGGCAACAAATCCTGCAAGGTCACAGACCACACCACCCCCAAGTCCAACAATCAGATCACCCCGGGAAAATCGTCTTTGGAGCAGAAGATTATAGAGTCTGACAGCCTCTTCTATATTCTTATACGATTCTCCATCAGGTACCAGGCTCAATTCAGGTTCTATCCCTGCCTGTTTCAAAAACCTCAGAACACCGTCTGCATAGAACCCGGCGACCAAGGGGTTGGAGATTACCAGGGCACGGCAGGGTTTTTCGATTCTGAACATCCCCGATTTTGAGAAAAGCCCGTAACCTACATAGAACAGGCACCTCTTTGAATCTGTCCTTAACACAATTCTTGTCATTCTGATTCCAGGTCGAGTCTCTTTTAGCCTAAGGTGGTCTATAATCTCCCGGGCAACCTCCTGAGGAGTCCTTTCGGATGTATCAATTTTTATCCCCCCCCGGTATATTTTCTGCCTCTGCTTATAAATTCTGTTGATATCTTCATAATTTTTAAGCAGAGGACGGGTCCATAGCCTTGCGATTCTCTTTCTGAGCACCTCGGGTCGGGCATCGAGATGAATTAAATAGCCCATTCCGCTGAGCAGATTACGGTTTTTCTTTCTCAAAAATATTCCTCCCCCGGTCGCAACAACCATATTCTTCAAATTCGAAAGCCTCGATACCACCTTCTGCTCCAGGTCTCTGAAGTATTGTTCACCCTTTTTCTTGAATATATTACGGATCGAAATTCCTGTCTCCAGTTGAATCAGATGGTCTGTAGAAATCATTACATAATCGGTAAGTCGGGCAATCTCCTGGGCGACCGTATCCTTGCCCACACCCATAAATCCCACGAGAATTATATTATCCGGCCTCATTTAACCTCCTGAGATAGGCAGCGAAATTTGCCTGAATGTCCCTCATCGTATCTGAGCCAAACTTCTCCAGGAATGCATCAGCAATCACATAGGCAAGCATCGCCTCACCAATCACCCCAACTGCAGGAACAACACAGACATCAGCACGCTCCTTCTGGGCCAGAACCGGAGACTTAGTCTCGATATCCACAGAATTTAAGGGTTGTCTCAAGGTGGGAATCGGTTTACACCACAGGCGCACGATAATATCCTCACCATTACTAACCCCTGCTTCAATTCCACCGGCCCGATTGGTCCTGCGGTAGAATCCCCTGGCCTTTTTGTAGTAAATCTGGTCCTGAACTTCTGAGCCGAATCTCTGGGCACTGTCAAAACCAGAACCGATCTCCACACCCTTGACCGATGGGATGGAAAACATCACCTGACCGATCCGGGCATCGAGGCGACGGTCAAACTGGGCGTATGTACCAAGTCCTGCGCACACCCCCTGGGCGATAACCTCACATACACCGCCCACACTATCACCCCTTCTTTGTGCCTGATCAATGAGCTCCATCATCTGCTTCTCCTTTTGTGAATCGAGACAGCGCAGGGGTGTATTGTCGAGTTCAGTAATGTCCTGATCCACCTTTTTTGCCTGAATCCGACCAATCCTTAGGGTATGGGAGTAGATTGTGATACCAAAATTTGCAAGAAACTGTTTAAAGATTGCACCACCCGCTACCCAGGATACGGTCGTGCGTGCTGATGCCCGCTCCAGGACATTCCTGATATCATCAAATCCATACTTGAGATAACCGGCAAGGTCTCCATGCCCGGGTCGGGGTTTAGTAATACGCATTCCAGAACCTCCAGGACCAATCTCCATTACCTCGGTCCAGTTTTTATAATCCCGATTTATGACCAATAACTGCACTGGTGAACCTAAGGTCTTTCCATGACGAATCCCCGAAAATATCAATACCCTATCATTCTCAATCTTCATCCGTCTACCCCGACCATAACCCATCTGACGCCTTGAAAGCTCTCTATTTATTGCCTCAACATCAATCGCAATACCAGCAGGCAGGCCATCAATAATTACCGAAATTCCTTTGCCATGTGACTCACCCGCACCAAGCCATCTAATCATATAACCCCCACTGCCCTTTTCATCACCTTGATTGGAGGTCTTCTTTTTGTCCATAAACGAAATGACCCCGCCCCCTGATAGACGAGCATTAAAAGTCCGTTCACCATCTTCACCCCCTTCTTTTTTCTCGTTTTGAATCGATAATTCAAATCATAATAGGTTGAACCCTTTCTCATTCTTTTCAGACACCGAGCCTGTAGATCGACCGTTGTCGCATTTATCACCAGGTCAAATTCAGGAAGGCTCTTCTCGAGCCGGTTGGATTTCAACAACTCTCCACCAAAGACCTGAATAAGCTTCATCGCCTTCTTTCTGGTCCGATTGCAGACATAATATTTTTCTGGTCTATTCTTCCTGAGAACATAGGCAACTGCCCGTGCTCCACCACCTGCGCCAATGAGCAAGACCTTTTTTCTTCTCAGATGAATTCTACATACTGCCAGAGATATCTCGAACCCCTCCGCATCGGTATTGTAGCCATAAAGTCTTCTATCTCTGATCACAATAGTATTAACCGCACCAATCTTTTTGGCCCTGCGGTCAATCTGGTCAAGCAGATCGATCACCTTCTCTTTATAGGGATTGGTTATATTTACTCCAGAAAATCCGAGCGCCTTCAGTCCCTGGAGTGCAGATTTCAGGTCATTCCCCTTCACCCGGAAAGTCAGATATCGACCCTCCAGTCCCAAGGCCCTGAATGCCCGATTATGCATCTCTGGAGAGAGGGTCTTTATCAGGGGAAAACCGATAATCCCGGTTAAGAACATCTCCTCACCTCCTGAATGAATCTGGTCAGTTGATGATAATCCTTTTTACCCGGGCTCTCTTCTACACCGGAGCAGACATCAACACCATAGGGTTTTAAAAGTTCAATCGCCTCTTTGATATTATCCGGTCTCAGACCTCCGGCAAGAATAAACGGCTGTTCGACCCTGCTCAATTTCCTCCAGTCAAAAACCCTTCCTGAACCTGCCCCGGGATCGAAGAGTAGAAAACAGCAATCAAATTCCCGACATCTACTCTTAATTGATTCGGGTGTATCATCCTCTGTTATAGAAATCCGCTTAATCACCCTTCTCTTTATCCGGGCACAATACTCAGGTGGTTCATTTCCATGGAGTTGAACTGCATCCGCCTGGATGTATTCGACAATACGATTCACCTCCTGATACTCCTCATCCATAAAAACCGCCACGGTCGTTATGAACGGCCCTAAACCCTTAATAATCTTTCTGCCCATATCCGGAGTAATCCTCCGCGGTGATGGTGCAAATATCAGGCCCAGTGCATCTACACCAAGGTGCTGGACCATCAAGGCATCCTCCAAATTTGTGATACCACAGATCTTGATTTTTGTCCTCATCTCTTGAACCACTCCCGAGCCTGTTCCATAATTTCAATAAATCTTTTTTCATCTTTATTCAATACTATATTGGTGATAGTATCGACTGCAGACCTCAACCTATTATAGAGTTCATCCTTAAATGGGTTCAGCTGTTGAATTGCATAATAAAGCCTGGGATCTTCATCAATTACACTCCGGGTCGTTTTGAGCTGGGAGAAGAATGTTGTGCTTCCCACCCGCTTGAAGTCCTTATATTCACCACCTCTGATTAATACATTCATAAAAATGATGTTAATCAAATGGGACAACCCCAGCACATAAGAGATAATGTAATCGTGCTCCCTCAGAGAAAGCCGAACCAAGGAAACTGCGGTATCCTTAAACATCTCCTCAATCTTTTGATTGGCTGTATGGACACCACAATCGCAGAGGCAGACAACCTTATCTGCCAAACTTCGACAATCCGGTCCAAACATCGGGTGGATACTGGTAATCCTGATACCCCGGGTTCGTGCATCCTCAATAGCATCAATCAGATGACCCTTGAGACTGGCGATATCAAAAACAATGCCTGAGAAGTTTAATTTTGTAATTTCGCGAATTACCCTTGCAACTGTATCAAGTGGTGTAGCAATGATAGCATATCCAACCTTTTCAAGTCCCTTTTCCAGTGAATCGAAACAATCGAAATCATCTGAAGAACCCTTTGTATCATAGATATATACACGATGTCCCTGATTCTGGAAAAATCGAACAAGCCATCGTCCCATTGCCCCAAGACCACCGACCACCAGAATCCTCTCTTTATTACCCCGATATCTCGAATAGTGGAGTTTCTCCTGTTGAATCCAGGACTCCCGGATTAAAATCTGCATAACCGCCTTGATGAACTGAACATCGATATTCAACATCTCCGCCTCTTTCTGGGCATGGGCAATCACCTCCTTTTCTACCTTCCAGTTGCGCAGGGGAATCCCGGATTCAGCCTTTTCCCGGCCGATCTTTCTGGTAACCTCAAGCCGCGCGCCGATGAGCCTGATTATCTCCCTATCAATATCCAGTATCTTCTGCCTCAGAGATTCAAGATCGGGCATAATCCCTCCTCAATAATTCAGCTACTCCTTCCCCTTCGTATGCACGCAACAAGGCTTCACCGATCAATGCACCATCAAAACCTGCATCTATTAACCCTTTGATATGCTCAGAATTTCTGATACCACTTTCGCTTATAACAATATACCCTTCAGGAATATATTGTTTCAGCCGAAATGAATTTTCTATGTTGACCTTCTGGGTATCAAGGTCGCGGTTATTGATGCCGATCATCTGGGCCGGTGTCTTCAGCACCATCCTCAACTCATCGAGATTATGAACCTCAATTAGACAGGCCAGACCTATGTCCTGAGCAAGTTCAATAAGTGCCGATAATCTATTCTGAGTAAAAAGTCGGGCAATCAGAAGGATTGCATCAGCACCAAGCCACCGTGATTCAAAGACTTGATATTCATCAATGATGAAATCCTTACGCAGAATTGGTAGGTTCACCAACCTCTTCGCCTGAAAAATGAATCCATCCCTGCCCCCAAAAAATACATAGTCTGTAAGGATGGAGAGGGCTGAGGCTCCGTCTGTTTCATAGCTACAGACAATCTTCTGCAGATCAAAATCTTTGACGATTATCCCTGCAGAAGGTGAAAATCGCTTGACCTCCGCAATCACAGCAAATCCTCTTTTCCTGAATATCCCTTTGAAATCCCGTAACTCAGGGAACTTCGCCCGCCTGAGATACTCGATTTTGAATAAACCCTTCCTCAACTCAACTTCTTTTCTTTTCTGTGTAATAATTCTATTCAACAGTCCCATTGGTCAACTCCCTGAGTATCTCCAGCTTCTTTAAGGCCTCACCTGAATCGATGGATTCATTGGCCAGTTTGATACCTGCACTGATAGAGTCCACCTTGCCTGCAACATAGATTCCTGCACCTGCATTCAGCACCGCAATATCCCGCATCGGACCCGGTCTTCCCTTTAAGAGATCAATTGCAATTTTAGCATTATTCTCAGGTGGACCACCTTGAAGCTCTTCAATCCGGCACCTCTTCAGTCCAAAATCCTCAGGCACGATTGTATAGTCCTCTATTTTACTTCCCTTCAATTCACTGATGAATGTCTGACCTGTGGTCGTTATCTCATCCAGACCATCCTCACTGTAGACCACAAGAGAGTGTTTTGAACCGAGTTCATCAAGAACTTCAGCAATCGGCCGGGTTAGGCTCAGGTCAAATACGCCAAGGACCTGACGTTGCACCCGGGCAGGATTGGTAAGCGGCCCAAGAATATTAAAGATTGTCCTCACACCCAATTCTCTTCTCGGTCCGATCGCATACTTCATTGCCTTATGAAGATTCGGGGCAAAGAGAAAACCGAAACCCGCTCTTTCAATACACTCAACCACCATTTGAACCGGAATGTTGATATTCACACCTAAGGATTCAAGCAGGTCTGCACTACCACAACGACTCGATACCGAGCGATTTCCGTGTTTGGCAACCCGACAACCAGCTCCTGCAGCAATCAGTGCCGCTACCGTTGAGATATTGAATGTATTTGACTGATCACCACCCGTGCCGCAGGTATCAATCAGATCCTCAAAATCACATTCCACCCGAGCCGCCTTCTCCCTCATTGCCCGGGCAAACCCTGTGATCTCATCGATCGTCTCACCCTTCATTCTCAGTGCGGTAAGCAAAGCACCGAGCTGGGCAGGACTCAGCTTGCCCTCCATAATACCTGAGGCAAGCTCAAACGCCTCTTGGGCATCAAGATTCTTATTATTGATAATCCTCTCCAACAACCTTTTAATCTCCATCAATACCTCCTATTTCCAAAACAGGTATCGGTTCCCAGATGGCAGGCAACACCATTTTGCCTTACCAGGGCAAGCAGGGTATCTGCATCACAGTCAACCCGAAATCTAATAAATTCCTGGATATTGCCTGAGGTTTCACCCTTCATCCATAATCTTTTTCTTGAACGTGAAAAATACCACATTCGATTGGTCTCGAATGTCTTTTTAATTGAATCACCGTTTGAATAGGCCAACATCAGAACAGGGCCGGAAATCTCCTGGACAACCGTTGGAATAAGGCCCTTGGTCCAGTCAAGGGATGAAATAAAGGCCTCGGTCAGATCTATCCTTTCAGTATATAATGCCATACCAAGCTGGACATTCATACCCTGCTGGCAGAGCATCTTTATCTCTTCGATTGAGCAGATCCCTCCTGCTACGGTAATCCTCTTTTCTGTTAAGGCACTTATGTCTTTAATCATCTTCAGATCAGTCCCCTTCATCAAACCCTCCCTTTCCACACAGGTAAAGAGAAATTCGTTTGCATATGGTTCAAGTGTGGAAATGATCTCGTTAATCAAAAGTCCGGTCCGATGGCGCCAGCCATTAGTTAAAATCTCGCCATTAAGAGCATCCACTGCAATGATGATACGACCTGAACCAATATGCGCTACCATTCTTTCAAGAAAATCATAATCGATTGTATCATCTTTAAAGACCCTTGAGCCGATAATAACCTTTGATGCCCCGAGTTGAATCATCTCTCTTGCCTGGGCAACACTGCGAATTCCACCACCCACCCGACAGGCGGTATATCTTAAAATCCTCTGGATAACACGACGGTTATCACACCTGCCCATTGCTGCATCAAGGTCAACAAGGGCAATCTCGGCATAGCGGTCAAACCTTTTTACCCAAGCCATTGGATCACCCGCCTTTATGACCATTTCCTTACCCTGACGCATCTGGACCGCCTCACCCGCCATTAGATCAATCGATGGTACAATCATCTTACCCTGATCCCTCTCGTCCTCAGATAATCCTTTATCTCGCCGATCTGATATTCATCATAGTGGACCAAAGATGCCAGTAATACTGCATCCGCCCTTCCCCTGATAATGGCATCATATAAATGCTCTAAATTTCCTGCCCCACCTGAGGCAATTATAGGAATACTGACCTCTTCAGAAACCATTTTTGTTAACTCAAGGTCATAGCCCTCTCCGGTTCCATCCCTATCAATAGAATTCAACAAAATCTCACCTGCGCCCAGCTCCTCACTAAGTCGGGCCCATTCCAAAACATCCAGACCTGTATCACGCCTACCTCCATAGGTGTAGCAATGCCAGGTATCTTTATACCTTTTGGCATCAATGGATAGCACAATACATTGAGAGCCGAACCGTTTAGCACCCTCAGTAATCAAACCGGGATTCATTATTGCACCGGTGCAGATTGCAACCTTGTCCGCTCCGCTCATCAGGGCCATCCTCATATCCTCAATATCCCTGATACCTCCACCCACACATAGCGGGATAAAAATCCTCTTGGCTACCCGGCTAATCAGTTCAAACATCAAATCCCTATTTTTATATGATGCATTGACATCCAGGAGCATAATCTCATCTGCACCCTGCTCTTCATAGAACTGTGCCCTTTCAATCGGATCTCCAAGACTCTGTAGCATCTGAAATCTGACCCCTTTTACCACCCGGGCATCAGCGATATCAAGGCAGGGGATGATTCTCGTCGCTAACATAACCTCACCCAGTTATCCAGCATCCTGAGTCCCAGTCCTCCACTCTTTTCTGGATGGAATTGCACCGCATATAGATTACCCCTTGCCAGGACTGATACAAAGGGAACTTCATAAACGGTCCTCGCCTGAACATAATCTGATTCCTGATACGGAACATAATAGCTATGGAGAAAATAGAAATACGGTCTTGAGGGGATTCCTTTAAATAGCCCACACGCACTATTGAGTAGCACCTGATTCCATCCTATATGGGGAACCTTTTTCGCATTTAATCGTCGTACCCTGCCCGGGAAGATACCCAATCCCTTTATATTTTTCGCCTCATCACTTGTCTCAAAGAGCACCTGCATACCCAGACAGATTCCCAGAAACGGCTTTCCTGTCTCAATCCAGTTACGAAGCCAGGAAAAGAGCCCTTTCGATTTTAACCCATCAATCGCTGAGGAGAATGCACCCACTCCTGGCATAACAACCCTCTCAATCTCCAGGACATCATCCACAGATTTGATAACCCTGGTGCTGAATCCGAGATGGTCAAACGCCTTAACTATCGAATAGAGATTACCAGCACCATAATCAACAATTCCAATCACAAAACCCCCTTGGTACTGGGAACCTTTCCTGCCCGTTCTGGTTCTATTGTGCAGGCCTGTTTCAATGCCCGTGCCAGTGCCTTGAATATTGCCTCGATCTTATGATGGTCGGACCTTCCATAAAAGAGCTTGATATGGAGACCAGCACCAAGACCGTTTACAAACCCCTGGAAAAAGTCGAACAGATTTTCCGTGTTGAAATCTCCCAGCCTTTTTGCCCGCAACTTCAATTCCAATCTTAGATAGGGTCGGCCTGAGAGGTCAATGGCGACCAGAGCCAGCGCCTCATCCATCGGAAAGATAGAATAACCGGCCCGGGCAATGCCTGTTCTCTTTTTCAATGCCCTGTCAAAGACCTGTCCCAGGACAATACCGGTATCTTCAATCAGGTGATGTTGATCCACTTCTAAATCTCCCCTGAGCCTGGCCTTCAGGTCAAACAATCCATGATGGGCAAGCAGTTCCAGCATATGGTTTAAGAAGCCGATGGGTGAAGAAATCTCTGCCCTTCCCTGACCATCCAGTTTCAGTTCCATCTGAATACTGGTCTCCTTAGTCTTTCTCTTAATAACTGCCTTTCTCATCACTCCACCCCCTTATATCCCCTCCATCTCCTGAAGAAACCGGCTATTCTCTTCTGGCCGTCCAATCGTTACCCTCAGCATATTCTTTAAAGAGATATTATTGAAACTGCGCAGAAGGATACCACGCTGATATAGCATCTCGAATAGCCTATCAGCCTGACCATCTTTAACCTCAAAAAGGATGAAATTCGCTCCCGAGGCAAAGGGTTGAATATTCTTCAATTTGCATAACCGGTTATACACCCTCTGTCTCTCTTCTATTATCTGCTGAACCACCTGCTCAACATATCTCCTCATCCTGAGCACTACCTCACCAACCACCTGTTGGAATATGCCCACGGAAAACGGTAGTTTCGCCTTGTCCAACTGTTTTGCAACCTCAGGCTGTGCAAGGAGATAGCCCAACCTTATTCCCGCAAGACCGAATGCCTTGGAAAATGTTCTGGTAATAACCAGATTTCCAAAATCGGCAAGCAGGTCCTGGGCTGATACACCACAGAACTCATAATACGCTTCATCAATAACCACAAATGCCCGGGTCTTGCAAAGGATTCTCTTGATCTGCTCAACGCTCAGGACCGAGCCGGTCGGATTATTTGGTGAGGCAAGAATAATAAGTTTTGTTGAATCCGCTGCATCAATGATGGCATCCGGGTTGTATGCAAAACCCTTATCTAAGGGGACCTTGATTATATTCAAATCCCTCAATCTCGCCTGCCTCTCGAAGATTGCAAATCCCGGTTCGACCACCATCACCCTTTCACCCGGTTCACAAAAGGCCTGAAAGACCGAATCAATCAATTCATTCGAGCCATTACCACAAACGATATATTGTGGTTTGAGTCCGGTATAATCTGATATCGCCTGAACAAGACCTGGACTTTTGGATAATGGATAACGATTCCAGGTGATCTGTCTGAGCCTTTGAAGAATCCTGACCTTTATCGATTCAGGTAGATCAAACGGCGATTCATTCTGATTCAATTTAATCATCCTCTGAGGTTGTGGAACTGTATACTCTTCAAGTTCCTGAACCGTTCTTCGGATTCCATTCATGAGACAACCTTTCTCAACTCATATTCAAGAATATCGACCGCACCGAATTTTTTAAGTTTCGGAATCAAAGAAGGAATATCCTTTTTCTTCACTGCAATCTTGATTGCATAGCCCTGGTCACCATACAGGGGTGCAATGGTTGGTGAACGCATACACGGAAGTATCTTCACAATACGCTCAAACTTCTCCGGAGGAACATTCATCTCCAGCATCACACGTTCCCGTGCCTCAAGCACCGCCTGAAACAGCATCTTCAACTCAAAAATTTTTTCCCTCTTCTCAGTATCATCCAAGGCCGGTTTATGGGCGATGAATCTTGTCGATGACTCTAAGATGGTATCAATAATTTGGAGATTATGTTCTCTTAATGTCCGGCCGGTAGTAGTATTGTCAATAATCATATCTGCATCATCGGGTGGAAAGACCTCGGTTGCACCATAGGTCTGTAAAAATATATAGTCATATCCATTCTTCTCAAGAAATTTACGGCTGATCCGTTCATATTCTGATGCCACAACAATTTGTTTCTTATGCAGGTCTTTTTCAGTTAAGGTATCAGGAATGGCGGCAACAATTCTTACCGGATTCAAACCGAGGTCGAGCACCTCAACCACATCCGCATCAGTTTCAACCACCCAGTCATATCCGGTAAAGCCAACATCATGGGAGCCAAGCTCAATAATCCTGGGAATATTCTGGGGCCTCATAATCTTTATCTCAAGTTCAGGTATAGAAACTTTTGGTCGGTATGACCGGTCATTATGTTCGATGTAAATCCCGGCATCCTGAAAAAGTCTTACTACCCCTTCATAGATGCTTCCTTTGGGAATGACAACCTTTAACCTGCTCAAAACTTCACCTCCTTTCTTTTTTTGGCTTGGTTAAATGGATTTTATGTAGTTAAAAAGGAGATCAATGGCATCCAAGGCAATGGCCTGGATGCCAGAAATAGTTAAAGAAATATACAAAAGGGACTGCGCTGTTATTGGTGTTGATCACCAATAATCTTATGTGGGATTGAAGAAAATTTTGCGCAGTAAAATTTAACATTGTGGCATTATATGTAGATTCAATGAAATGTCAAGGGGTGAAATTTAAACTTAAGTGTCTTTTTGAAGGTTTTGGGGTAGGGTGTAAACCCTACCCCAAAAAATTCTATCTACTTGCCAAGCACATAGATGTAACCGCTATTCTCTACAACATATGCCCTTGAACCATCAGCATTAAAAATCAGTTCTGAGAACGAACCGGCATTTGGGAATTCCAGTTTTTCCATCAACTGGGGGTTGGTTGGGTCAGAAACATCATAAATATCAATAAAATTAGAACCGCCATCACAGATGTAAAGATAGTGTTCATCCGGGGTCAGTTCCAGACCCTCTGGCGAGATGTCGGGATCGAATTGAGCAACAACCGAGAAATTTACGAGGTCAACCACATAGATATAATCGCCGGTAACAAAAGCATACTGGTCATCACTGGTGATGACGAGACGATGTGGGGCATAGCCCACTCCAAGCTGTCTGGTAACAGTCATAGTTGTGGGATCAAGTTCATAGAGTGAATCTTCTTCTCCTACCGCATAGAGCTTTGTCTCTGAATGATTTAAATCGATATCAGCAATCCAGCTCATATGGACACTATCGACCGGTGAACCTGTGGCAAGGTCGAATTTGGCGATGTAACCATCATCAACCGTAGCCATATGCGAGGCATAGATATAATCATTTGCCTGGGTCAGGGCGATTCCAGGACCATTCGGACCCATTATCGTAGTTGGAGGTGAACCATACGGATAGCCCATCATCCTGGTCTGGCTGTAACTGGTAGCTGAAAGTTCAATAATGCCAGAGCTGTCCATATTCCAGACCCCACAGTAGTAGGCATAATTGCCATCGGCACTGATCCGAAGTTCGCCGATATCATTACCCGGGTTTGTGGTCGGAATCTGGTGGGTAATCTCATAGGTGGCGGTCGAGATGACTGTAACTGTAGTATCAGTCTGTCCCCAGTAGCCCACCCATAGTTCTGACCCATCTGGAGTAATGTCAATAGTCATAGGGTTATTGCACGGAAGCTGGATTGTTGTAATTAAATTTTTCGGATACGAAGTCCCCGTAACAACAAAACTATCGACATCGGAAAAATCACTGGTATCTCCATTTTCATCGACCGCAGCGACATGCCAGTAGTATTTGAATGTATCAAGGGATGCCACAGAATAAGTTGTATCATTTACCTCTGTTGAAATAACGGGTGAGGAAAAATCGGTGGTTGTATCAACCTCAACCACATAGCTCTCTGCGTTCTCAACCGATGACCAGATTAAGGAGACAGGCAGAGAGACACTCTTTCCACCAATCGGTGAGAGGAGATTCGGTACCCCGATACCCCCACCACACAGGCTCAACCCCAGCACTGCAATGAGCAGAAGATAGGGTTTAAAAAACCTTCTCATCAGACCTCCTTTCAATATAAAGCAGTCTTATCGACTGCATACCATTATATCCAGCTAAAAACGGATGTCAACACAAGGAGGAAGAAAGGCATTTCGGATTTCGAATTTCGGATTTCGGAATTAAACCAGAAAAACGAAAAAAACCAAATTGGCATTTCGGATTTCGGAATTGAGAAAGAAAGCTGTCATTCTGAATTTATTTCAGAATCTCAAATGATATTATCACCCTGAAGCCTGTACTAATGTATCTCAGTATTGCTTCAGGGTCTCAGATGCTGAAATAAATTCAGCATGACGCCGTTGTTGTCACCCTGAACCCTGTGCTGAGGAATCTCAGTATTGTTTCAGGGTCTAAATCTTTTCAACCAGATTAACCAGAAAAACGAGATAAACCAGACAAACCAAAAAAAACCAAAATGGATACTTGACAGATTCCAATTTTTGAATAAAATTAGACTTAAGTCTTAGTAGGGGGTCAAAATGAACTCTTTTCTCTGGAATGGAGTCTTGTGGCTCTGTATCTTCTCTGTCGGCTTCAGCGCCACGATTATCGTGGACACAACCGGCACCGAGGGTGATTCGCTCCAGGCCGCAATCGACAGTACCCTCAACCTACCAGGTATCGACACGGTTCTGGTCCAGCCTGGGACATATCACCTGTTCATCAATGACACCGTAGGTCTTATAATGAGAGACTCGGTCGTCTTGCTGAATAACAGCGGCTCAGCCACCTGCACCCTCACCGCGGTCAGTGAATCCGGTATTGATACTGCCTGGCATGTGATTTATTGTGATACCCTTACATTCCCTGACTCCGCTTCCCATTGTGCTGAAATCAATGGTTTCACACTCATCAACGGCAATGCTCGGGGAACCGATTCCCACAGTGAAGGTGGGGCAATCTACTGCCGAAATGCATCAATTTCAATTGTGAACAATTTCATCTACAATAACGCATCAGATTACACCGGCGGCGCGATATCTATCTACAATGCAAACCTACTCACCAGTAATAATACATTCAGAAATAATAGTTCCCAATACGGAGGTGCAATCTATTGTGAGGACTGCTACTGCCCACAATTCATTTCCAATGTCTTCGACTCCAATTATGCGTCCGAAAGGGCCGGAGGTCTGCGTCTGTATAACTGCGACACCGGTTACATCTACAACAATCAGTTCCTGCATAATCAGGCCAATGAAGGAGGCGCGCTCGGTTTCCATACTAACTGTAAGGTCTTTGTCTATGAAAATACATTTAGGAATAATAGTGCCTCCAGCTATGGTGGGGCTATATCCGTAACAAATAATGCAGAACCACGGATCATAAAGAATACGATAGTCA
>MUKB01000064.1 GCA_002049785.1 Caldifarciminota bacterium 4484_100 | reverse complement strand
AACTTATGTCTCACTGACTTAATATTTTATCCAGAATCAAGTATCAAAAATCCAGTATCAAGTTTAATGACTCAATGACATAATGACTAATGGTCTTCCAAATCTGAAATGTCGTCCTGGTGGTGCTATGAAAAAAGTGGAGAGGAGTCAGTCGAGGAAGACATTGACAATATCAAAAATATGTTTATAATAAACCAGGGGGCGATCGGTCTCGACAGGACGGATGAAATGAAAGAGGGCATACCGAGGGTTCTTGGTCACCTCGTTAATCCGACCGGAGAGAAAAATATCCTGAATACGGATACGCCTTAGCTGCATAATAAAGCGGCTACGTCCTCCTGGGTGGCCAACCCAGCCCAGGATGTGGCGTCATATAGGGTTGAAACCTGATAATGCTTGCCTTAGGGATTATCAGGGAAACGATTAAGGCTTTCTCATACGGCCTGTCCCTTGGCGACGTATGAGGAGACTCATAAAGGGACTAAGTATGTAGTCCTCTTCATGGAAACGTTCTGGACGCGGGTTCGATTCCCGCCGCCTCCATCAAGAATAACAAAAAATTTTTATTGCATACCTATCCGATTTGACTATAATAGTATATGCGTGTCTTCAAAAGAATAAGTCAAATAAGAAAAACCCTCCAGCGATATAAAAAGCGGTCACGAATAATCGGCTTCGTGCCGACGATGGGTTATCTCCATAAGGGGCATCTCTCACTGATCAAACTCGCCCGAAAGAAATCACAAGTTCTGGTCGTCTCGATATTTGTAAACCCAACTCAGTTCGGACCAAAAGAGGACTACCATCGTTATCCACGAGACCTCAATCGCGACCTCAAACTGCTCAAAGAAGAAGGCGTTGACATCGTATTTTATCCAAGCGTAAAAGAGATGTATCCTGAAGGCTACAAAACCTATGTCGAAGTAAGGGAATTGAGTCAGGTGATGTGCGGAATTTCAAGACCGACCCATTTCTGCGGTGTGACAACCGTGGTTCTGAAGTTATTCAACATAATCGAACCGGACCTTGCAGTGTTTGGCAGAAAGGATTTTCAACAGGCAGTAATCATCAAAAGGATGGTAAAAGACCTGAACCTTCCAATCCGGATTCTCACCGGGCCAATCATAAGAGAACCCGATGGCCTGGCAATGAGTTCCCGCAACATCTATCTCAATAAAATAGAGAGACAGAGGGCGACCATTCTATTCAAATCACTCAAATGGGCAAAGGAGTCTTACAAACGGGGAAACCCTGACCCGAAGAAAATAATTCGAGGGATAAAACAGAAGATAAAACAGCACAGGGGTCGTATAGACTATGTTGTAGCGGTTGATAAAAATAATCTGCAACCTGTTAATTTTTTAAGAAAAGGAACCCTGATCGCTTTAGCGGTCTATTTCGGTAAAACAAGACTGATTGATAATATCATCCTATGATTTTGCTTTTTCTATTATTAAATAGTCGTATAATAATCACCGAGGTGATGTCGAATGTTAAGGGTTCAGATACCGGTGCAGGTAGCCCCGGAGATAGAAATGAATATGTTGAAATCTATAATCAATCACCTGATACGATCGACCTTGCCGGTTTTGAAATATCGGACTTTGATGCCACTGATATATTATACTCCTGGGATGATGAAGAGATTCTCATAAAGTATCCGGGCCTACGCATCCATTCGACCCTAATCTATCCCTATTCATACGCCTTAATTCTTGATCCGGAATATACCAGTAATGACACTTCAGGCGGTTATGTACAACCATACGACATCCCTGATTCTACACTCATTATCACAATCGGGAATACCACAATCGGTAACGGTCTTCAGACATCGGACCCCATAATCGTTTATTCTCTGGTATCCGGTGATAGTTCTACATTCGGCACACCATTTGATACCGCTGATCATTTTCCTTCGGACCCGGGCGATGGAATCTCCTGGGAACGGATTGAATGTGCTGAACCCGATGACTCGACCAACTGGCACCCTTCTCTCGATTCAACCGGGTGCACTCCGGGTAGAGAAAATAGCACCACCAGTGCATATGATCTGGCCATATCAGCCGCATCAATCACCCTTATTCCGACTGAACTGAAGGTCGGCGAGGATTTAGAGATTGAAATCTGGGTCAAGAACCTCGGCTTGAGAAAGACCAGTAACTATACCCTGACGATATATGATGACGAAAACCGTGATAGTATCCTGAACAATTCTGAATTACTTGTTCAACTCGACGGTGAAACGGTTCTACCTGACGACAGCACAAAACTATATTTTACCTATGAACATCCGGGCCAGCGCATACACAATCTCGGATTTGTTGTAAACTACCCTGAAGACAGAAACCCTGCCAATAACCTTGCATTCAAGACCTTCAAGGTAGTCGGTGATTTTTGCGGTTTAGCCCTTTCTCCAGAGGTCTTCACCCCGGATAACGACGGCATTGATGATCAACTCCAGATCGACTATCGTCTTCCTGAGTCGGGTGGAAAACTGACGCTCTCAATCTTCGATACCCGGGGAATACTTGTCCATAATCTCATAAACAACGAAATAATATCTCAGGAAAACGGCACAATCTTCTGGAACGGTAACACCACAAAGGGTAAGGCGCCAACCGGTATGTATATCATCTATCTGGAATACCGCTATCAGAAAGGTCTGACCAAGGCAAAGAAACTTGCGGTTCTATCAAGATAATCAAACATTGACTTATCATAATTTAATGATATAATACAACCGATGGAGGTTTTATGAAAAAAATTATTTTAATTTTTAGCCTTTTGGTCGGTTATTCAACTGCACAATGTCTTGGTGCACCGCTCACCACAAGGATCGGAATAAAATTGGGTATCAATCCAGGATTTTACAACTACGATGATGGTCTGGACAAATTTACCGGAACCGGATTCCATATCGGGTTCGGTATGGGCACCGACTTTATGAGCCTTATTTCGCTCGATATGACCCCGCAGTGGAGATCAACCAGTTATGGACGGGATGAGGTTCTGGGATATCACTCATACTCCTATACAAACATCTATTTCCCGATATTTATTGCGCTTAAAGGTGGATTAATCCCTGTCGTTTCACCGTATCTTGGTCTCGGTCTCGGCATCAACATCCGGGCCAGCGGAAAAGAGAGACTCGAGTTCAACAATGGAACTGCAATCGAGGACGATATTGGAGGTGGTGGGGTAAGCGGAATCGGAATCTTTGGTCTGGGGCTTGAGTTTAAATTTCTGAATTTCAGGGTCCCGCTTGAATTCACCGCCAACATAAACGGCAGTGCGGATGACCCTAACACCGAGAACCGCACCGAAGAGAATATCGATTACCACATCTCCACCGGTTTCTACTATTCACACTAAATGGTTGAATACGGTATCGACATCGGTTCGGTAAGTCTGAAACTCGCTCAATTTACTGACCGTAAACTCATCCGCACGGAATATCATAAGCATAAAGGGAGTCCCTATAATCTCCTCCTGAAAATCCTCCAGAAGATCAAAAGTATTGACCGACTCATCCTAACCGGTGCCCTGGTCAAACCCTTAACCGATTTGCTTGGCGCATTACAGGTCAATGAAGTCGAGGCAACAACTCAGGGTGTTCTCTACTTCTATCCGGAGGCAAAATCGATAATTGAAATTGGTGGTGAGGATTCAAAGTTGATTACAATCCACAAAAACTCCATCCGTGATTTTGCCTCGAATACAATCTGCGCTGCAGGAACCGGTATCTTCCTTGATCAGCAGGCACGCAGACTCTGTTTTGATATCGAAGAATTCGGTAAGGTCGGATTGAAATCAAAAAATCCTGCACGCATCGCCGGACGCTGTTCAGTTTTTGCCAAAAGTGATATGATACACCTTCAGCAGATCGGCACCCCGGTTGAAGACCTTATCGCCGGCCTCTGCCTTGCCCTGGCACGAAATTTCAAGAGTGTAATTGCTAAGGGAAAGGAGATTTATCATCCCGTAGTATTCGTCGGTGGGGTTGCGGGAAATGAAGGTATGGTTAAGGCCTTTCAAAAGGTACTCGATATCAAACCGGAACAGCTGATTATCCCCGAATTCTATAACTGTATCGGTGCAATCGGAGCGGTTCTGGCAACAAGGGATAATATAAAATTCCCTGAGTATAAAGGGACCGAGGAATTCTCAAGATGGCTCACCCGACCCAAGGTCATAAAAAGACTACCACCCCTCAATGGTAGAAAAAAGTGGCATCCACAAATAGATATGTCCCGTCCCCGAATGAAAAAAATCGCCTATCTCGGGGTTGATATCGGTTCAATTTCAACCAATCTGGTGCTTATTGATAAAAATGGCAAAGTTTTAGCACGGAAATATCTCTGGACCAGAGGAAGGCCCATTGAAGTCGTGCTCGAGGGACTCAGGACTTTGAAACAAGAAGTGGGTGATCTGATTGAAATAAAAGGTGTTGGAACAACCGGTTCGGGCCGTTATCTGATTGGACAATTTATTGGTGCTGACCTCATAAAAAATGAGATTTCGGCCCAGGCAAGGGCCGGGCTGGAAATCGAGCCTGAAGTAGATACGATCTTCGAGATCGGGGGTCAGGATTCAAAATATATCAGCATCGAAAACGGCACGATTGTAGACTTTGAAATGAATAAGGTCTGTGCCGCAGGCACCGGCTCATTCTTGGAGGAGCAGGCCGAAATCCTCGGGGTCGAGCTTGAACAATTTGGAGATCAGGCCCTGAAGGCAAAATCTCCCATCAACCTGGGAGAACGATGCACCGTCTTTATCAATTCCGAAGTTGTCCATCATCAACAGGACAAAAACGAATGCGAAAATCTGCTTGCAGGTCTTGGTTATTCAATCGTCTTCAATTATCTGAACCGGGTCGTTGCTGGAAAAAAGATTGGCCAAAAGATACTATTCCAGGGTGGAGTTGCAGCGAATAAAGCCGTGGTCTCGGCGTTTGAAGAGGTATTAAAAAAAGAGATAAAGGTTCCACCCAACTGGGATGTCACCGGAGCCATCGGAATCGCCCTGATGGTACGTGATCTCGGTGTTCAGAAAACAAAATTTAAAGGTTTTGACCTCACCTCAAAATCATATTCATCCCGTTCCTTTATCTGCAATAAATGTAGCAACGAATGTGAAATTAACGAAATCACCATTGCCGGAGAAAAGCCAATCTATTATGGAGGTCGATGTGGAAGATACGAAGAAAAGGAGAAGAGCTCAAACTCACAGCTACCTGATCTCTTTTCCCTGCGTAATCGAATTTTCTTCAAAACCGAAGAGGCGGACGGCATCGAGATTGGAATCCCCAGGGCATTGGTCTTCTATGAGCTATTTCCATTCTTTTATCGATTCCTGAGAGAGCTCGGTTTCAAACCAGTCCTTTCCAGTCCTACAACCAGAAAGGTGATTGAAATGGGCGCAGAAATCTCAGGTGCGGATACCTGCCTTCCTGTAAAAGTAGCAATGGGCCATATCCAGAGTTTATTAGAAAAAAAGCTTGATAAAATCTTTATCCCCAGTGTAATTACCATGCCTCGAAAAAATAAGGTCTTTCCCCGCAGTTTTATCTGCCCTTATGTTCAGGCACTTCCCTATATGGCACAGGCACTCTTCGGTGGAAAGATTGAAATCTACGCACCCTATCTCTATTTTGACCGCGGGCGAGCCGGGATTGAAGAATCTCTGTATCGATTCGGAGTTACATTTGGAAAAACCAGAGCTGAAGTAAAGAACGCAATTGAACAGGCCTTCAAATATCAGGATAAAATTCAGAAAGAGATAGATAAAATGGCAAGGAATTTTCTCCATCGATTAAATGGCCCTGCATTTGTAATCTGTTCCCGACCTTATAACGGCTATGACCTGGGGATGAACCTCGATCTGCCAAAGAAGATTCGGGCGCTGGGTGTCCCTGCAATCCCGCTCGATTTTCTTCCTCTTGATTATCAAATTCTGAAGGACGATTTTTACAATATGTACTGGCATTATGGGCAACGACTGCTTGCCGGTGCAGAATATATTGCGCGTAATGAAAATTTTTACCCTGTTTATATATCAAACTTCTCCTGTGGTCCAGACTCATTTCTGGCTCGGTTCTTTAAAGAAAAAATCGGAAAAAAATCGACCCTTATAATCGAACTTGATGAACATACCGGTGATGCAGGATTTATTACCCGGTGTGAGGCATTCTATGACAGCATAAAAGGCACAAAAACTCCGGTTCAAACAAAAAAGATAAACCCGAAGAGCGAAGTCCATAAAGATCGTAAGATATATATCCCCTATATGTGCGACAGTGCGCGGGTTCTTGCCAGTGCCATGCGTTATGCAGGTATCGATGCGGAGGTAATGCCATTCCCGGATGAAGAATCTATCAGTATCGGCAGACAATATACTACAGGTCGTGAATGTCTGCCTGCAATCATAACCGCTGGAGATATGGTAAAGAAGTTGAGGTCAAAAGATTTCATTCCAGAAAGGAGCGGATTCTTTATGGCACAGGGCTCTGGACCCTGTAGATTCGGTCAATACTACAAACTTCATCGACTGATTCTCGATGAACTCGGCTACACAGATGTTCCAATATACGCACCAAATCAGGGACCAAGTCTATTCGATGATCTGGGCAAGATGGGTATAAAATTTCTATTGAAGGCCTGGGATGGTATTTGTGCAGTGGACGGTATTGAAACCCTGAAGAGGAAAATCAGGCCATATGAAATAAATCGC
>MUKB01000063.1 GCA_002049785.1 Caldifarciminota bacterium 4484_100 | reverse complement strand
ATATTCAACACAAGGTCCAAGGTCCCATTTGTAAAGTCGGCAATCATATCATCACTGTTGGTATAGAAACGGACATAGATCTCATCGAGCGGTGGTCGGCCCCGATAAAACTCTTCATTCGTAATGAGGACTACACCTGAACCCGGAATAAACTCCTTGATCTTATAAGGGCCATTTCCCACCGGTTTCTGGCCGAAATTTGAGCCCATGCGTTTGTAGTCTTCCTTGGGCACGGGCATTATATTAGAGTCAGTCAGAAGGTCGGCATAGACCTTTTTAAAGGTGAATCTTACTGCATAATCGTTAATCTTTTCTACATTCTTTATGAACCGTAATGAAGCGATATTGGGATAACCGGTCTTTGGATCCTTCATCTTTTTGTAGGTAAAGACAATATCATCCGCGGTTACCGGTTTACCATTCCACCATTTGATATCCTTGCGCAGATAATATGTGACTGAACTCAAATCTTCTGAGAACTCCCAGGATGCAGCAAGCTCTGGTACCATCTTGCCGGTTACAGGGTCAATACGATGGAGCCGCAGAAAGAGAAGGTCGAGCAGTTCATTCGACCCGAAAACATTCGGCTTAAGGGGTGAAAGTTCGGTGATGAGATCTGTCGTTCCAATGACAAGCCTTCCACCCGGTTCTCCTGATATCTTCGCCTCTTTTTTTGCACATACAGTAGTGAATAATAACAGGACAACCGAAATGGCGATTATTTTTTTCATAAGACCTCCTAATTATAGATACATTATATTGGTAATTTTATTCCTGTCAAGACAGCAATAGGGTTAACCTTACAACTTGATGATGCTGGAATTTGAAAATCCTGTTCATTCCAGTTTTTTCATAACCGATTTGATCTCATCTTCATATTTCTGGACGACCTGGATATTCTCAGGTGGAACCTTCTGGAAAAGGGTATCGACATTTGCCTTTGTTTCTTTAGCCATTTTGAGCTGTTGAGCGAGTAGCTCCTTTCTCTCTTTTGATAGCCCTGGTGTCTTGAGCTGTTTCTCAATATTTGCGATTACCTCATCATACTGTGGCATACCCCGTTGGACCGAGAGTGCACTGAAGGCCATCATAACCTTAAAATAGGCAGAAAAGAGTTCTTCAATTCCAATCCCGGTTTTGGCCTTTATCGTTGCCTCCATCTCCTTATATCTGCCAATATATTCACTGTAGGCCCCTGCTACTCCGAATATGTTCTTTGTTCCTCCCCACTTTTCCATAGCCTTACCATGCTTTTTTGCTTCTTTGATAAAGATGGGGAAACCTTTAATAAACTGTTTCACCTCGGTTTCGGTGAGACGGGCATAGGGGTCAAACTTGGCCTTCGGTTTCTTGACAGAAGCTTTTTCCGGGGGTCCACCACACCCGAGCATAAAGATTACTATGCCGGTTAAAATCAGGTGCCTTTTTAGTTTAAGCATTTTAAAACCTCCTTTTTTATTTCAGAAATATAACACAAATAAGATTCACCACATTTCAGTCTATCCATTTATATCCCTGTGTCAAGGGGTTCGGTCCGACTCTTTTATTGTGCTGTTTTCTTAGACAGGTGAGGATAATAAGCTTGACATATGAATATATTTAAATATAATCATATATTATGAAACCAAATATCCAGGAATTCCAGGCTGCGGTTTTAAACGCCTTGGCGCATCCTATGCGCCTGAAGATTCTGGAGAAACTCAGGGCAGGTCCTTGTTGTGTCTGTAAGATTATTCCCTATGTTAAGGGAGAACAGTCGAATGTATCCCACCACCTGCAGATATTACGTCGGGCAAATATCGTTCGTTCTGAGAAAAGGGGACAGGAGGTCTGGTATGAAGTCGTTGATCCGGTAATCTTTGAACTTCTCGATAAGGTGCGTTTATGCGTGATACACAACCTGACAAGAAGTCATAGGCTATTAACAACCTTAAACATCAAGGAAATGAAATGAAGGAACGGACAAGATTAATATTATTTATTGTTGTCTTTCTTGTGCTCTATTTTGTGCCACTTGATAGATTAGGGATTCAACAGGCAATCCTTGAGGCATTTTTTATGCTCAAGGAGTATGTTCAGAAGCATATTCTTTTCTGTCTGGTTCCGGCATTCTTTATTGCGGGTGCAATGAGTATTTTCATCTCCAAGGAAGCGGTAATCAAATACTTTGGTCCAAAGGCAAATAAGGTGCTTGCCTACGGTGTTGCGTCGGTGTCCGGCACGATTCTTGCGGTCTGTTCCTGCACTGTTCTGCCGATGTTTGCCGGTATATATTCACGGGGTGCTGGTATTGGTCCAGCGAGCGCCTTCCTCTATGCCGGTCCTGCGATAAATGTTCTGGCGATTATCCTGACTGCAAGGGTGCTCGGGTATGAACTGGGAATTGCCCGGGCTGTGGCCGCAGTCCTATTTTCAATTGTGATTGGACTTCTGATGGCGACCATTTTTAAGGACCGCCATATTAAAGATGAAGATTTTTTTATCCAGGATGAATCCACGACCGGTAAAAGCCGTTCTTTACTACAGAATGCTCTATACCTTTTTACCCTTGTCTATATCCTTATCTTTACTGCCTGGGCAAAACCGAAACAGCCGGTAGGTTTCTGGGATGCGATTTATAACATTCACTGGTATCTGGTTGTACTCGGTCTTGTGATACTTGGTTTGATACTCTTTTCCTGGTTCAAAAAAGAGGAGATAAATGACTGGATATTTTCCACCTGGGTCTTTGCCAAACAGATTCTTCCCCTGCTCTTTGCCGGGGTGATGGTGGCAGGGTTTTTGCTGGGGCGACCCAATACCGATGCAGGTATTATCTCTTCTATGTATATTGCTATGCTGGTCGGAGGTTAATTCATTGTGGTCAAATTTCTTTGCTTCGATTGCCGGGGCATTTATGTATTTTGCAACTCTGACCGAAGTGCCGATTCTTCAGGGGCTAATCGGCAGTGGTATGGGTAAGGGGCCTGCCTTGGCACTACTTCTGGCTGGACCCGCCCTGAGCTTGCCCAATATGCTCGTGATTCGTAGCATTATGGGCAACAGAAAGACCATAGCCTTCATCTGTCTGGTGGTTATCCTATCAACCGTTGTGGGCTGGATATATGGAAGTATTTTTTGATAGGAGGTATTATGGAGATAAGGATCCTTGGTTCTGGTTGTCCAAGATGCCAGGAGGTGGCAAAGAGGACGATTGATGTTCTTGCGGAGATGAATATCTCTGCGGATGTTCAGAAAGTTACTGATATGAAGAAGATAATGGAATATAAGGTAATCGCAACACCGGGATTGGTTATCAATGGGAAGGTGAAGAGCTCGGGAAGGATTCCGTCTAAATCGCAAATCAGGGCATGGATTGAAGAAGAGCAAGGAGGAGGGTAAAAGGGTTTGATAAAACGAACTATTGACATATGAATATATTTAAATATAATCATATATTATGAAACCAAATATCCAGGAATTCCAGGCTGCGGTTTTAAACGCCTTGGCGCATCCTTTGCACCTGAAGATTCTGGAAAAGCTCAGGGCAGGTCCTTGTTGCGTTTGTAAAATCATCCCTGAAGTTGGTGAGAAACAGTCAAATGTCTCCCATCACTTGGCAATTATGAAAAAGGCGGGAATCCTCAAAACCGAAAAGACAGGAAGGGAAGTCTGGTATGAAGTATCAGACCCAAGGGTCTTTGAAATCCTCGATATCCTCAAAGATTATACGCGGACACGCCTTTTAAAAGATGAAAAGAGGTTTAAAAGACTTCTAAAGACAAGATGAAGAGCAAAAATTTAATAAAAACGGTACTGACTTGGGGACTTCTCCTTTTCGGTCTCTTGATGCTTGTCTATCCAAAGATAGCGCACCATCCGTTCTTCCCGATCTTCAAATATCAAAATCTCAATTCCTATGGTCCCTTGATTATTCCTGTTGTCTACCTATGGAGCTATCTGACCAGGGCCTGGGGTGCATTTATCTTTGCTTTTATGTTCGGTGGAATTATTGCTGCATTTATCCCAACCCAAAGTATGCGAAGAATGTTTTCTGGTAAAAGTATTAAATCTTATTTCTTCGCTGCTGCCTTTGCGCCGGTTCTTACAATCTGTTCCTGTGCTATGATTCCAATCTTTGGAGGAATTCTGATCGCAGGTGCCGGTATCGGTCCGGCAATAAGTTTCCTTTTGATGGCACCAGCAGCTAATATCCTGGCTCTTTTATTTACCGGCGAAATCATCTCCTGGAAACTTGCCTTGGCCAGACTCATCTTCTCTTTTTTCGGAGCAATCATCATCGGATATATCCTGGACAAAACACCCTGGGGAAAGGCTGAAGAAAAGAGATATGGTAGTATCACTGCGGCCAGGACTTCGGTTGGTGAGACAAGGAATTTCTATAAAAAATCTGCAGATGCATTAAACGAAGCTTGGGGTTTAACAAGCAAAGCATTACCTTTTTTACTCCTGGGAGTAGCCGCAGTCAGTTATGTCGAGGCATATCTACCCAAAGAGGTGGTTGCCACATTTCTTACCGGTTCGACTGGGATATTCTTAGGCGCAGCGATTGGGGTTCCGATGTATACCCCGACCTTAGTTGAGGTCTTCTTAGTTAAAGGACTCATCAATTTGGGGATGTCGCCCGGTGCGGCCATCGCATTTTTGATTGGAGCTCCGATGGCCTCGATCCCATCGATGTTGGGAGTCTCAAGACTTATCAATTGGCGTTGTGTGGTTAATTATGCAATTCTTGCAATTATCATAGGGATAATTGCCGGGTTTCTTTATATGGGAATTATAGGCACATTATAGAAAGGAGGTTTTTATGAAAATCGAGATCTTTGGTAAGGGTTGCCCAAAATGTCAAAAAACTGAAGAAAATGCACGGAAAGCAGTTCAAGAATCTGGCATCGATGCCGAGGTTGTGCATATTTATGATGAAGTTGAGATGCTCAAAAGAGGAATTATAGACAACCCTGCTTTGGTAATTGATGGAGAATTAAAAATCGGGGGCCGTGTCCCTGAGATTGAAGAGATAAAAAAGTTACTTACTGAAAGTTAATTGAGCACGGTTCTTGAAAATCGAGAAACTGAAGGCTATCAGGTTTGAGCCAATAGATAAGTGATTCCTCTTTACTTTTTCAGGAAATCGAGAACCAAAGACGGCTTTGCCTGATTTTTCTCGTTTCTTTAGTTATCGAAACGCGACGGGCCCTGTAGAATATTATCGTAGTTTTATATCTTGTACATAAAGGCAAAATTGTCCAACCGGGCTGACCTAATTTGAGTAAGTCCCTGGCTTATCTCGTTATTAAATAAATTTAGTATAAATAGTGCAAACAAAATTCTATGTTTAATTAAAATGAATTTAACTTCAAAAATCTAAAGAGGAATCGGGCGGAAAGACTATTGACATACATTAATATATAGATATAATAAATTATTAATTATGCTGAAAGGAGACCAATGCAAAGGAGGATGATGCTATTCAGCATTATCTTGCTCTGTCTCTTCTGTTCACAGCTTTTTGCGCAGGGCGAACGGTTGTGGTTAAAGGAAATCTACCCACAGGGGAATTACGGAATAACCTATGACCCGGTCTTTGATCGCTTGTACTATGTCAATTTCTACAGTAGAAATATCACAATCGTCTCTCCAGATAGTAATCTCACATATTATGGGACTATTCCAACGCCCAATAATGATAGCTGCTGTACCGACATAAAGTATTGTGCCTATGACAGCACATTCTGGGTTCTGAGTAAATCTACCAAGCGTGTTTATAAGATTGACCATTCTGGAACAGTCCTGCGCTGGTTTAACAGTCCGGCCAATGATTATCCATCAGGCCTTGCCTGGGACGAAGAGAACCGCCAGCTCTATATTGCGGATCGAAGGACCAATGGTGGTGATCAGGCATATATCTATTGTGTTGATACAATGGGTAATGTCATACGCCAGATGAATCATCCTGGAACTGCCTGGTATGGACCGCGCTGTCTCGCCTATGAACCGGCGACCGGAGGAACCGATCCCTATCTGCTCAATGTCTACACATTCTTCAACAGCAGTTCATATCTTGACAGTGCGGGTGTCTTTGCCCTGAATCCACAGACCTGTAGTGTTCTTGATTTCTTCCGCTACTGCCATCCTACAAATGACAGCAGTAATATAAGAGGGATTGAGGTTGATTCACGGGACGGAACCTACTGGATCAATCTATTTGCCCACGGTACTTGAAGCACCCGTCCCGCGGCAGTCGCCAAGGTCGTCGGCTTCCACGGTGTGGGGATTAGAGAAAGAACAGGTGCTTTAAAGAATCTCAGCAATATCCAGATGTATTCCAATCCATCAAATGGAATTCTTAATATAACCTTTTCCATTTCAAGAACCCAGAAGGTTAATTGTTCTATCTATAATCCAGCCGGACGAAGAATAAAGAGACTATTTTCAGGCAGTGCCGGGTCAGGCCGACACTCGATTGTCTGGAATGGAACTGACGATAATTCCATTCTGGTGAAGTCTGGAATCTACCAGTGATCAAATTTAGGGGAATCGATAACCTTTATTATCTCGACCTTGCATAGTGCTTTGCCTTCACGGTCAAGGCCGGACACGATATCTCCCTTTTTTGGTCGAGGTAAGAATTCATAAGGGATATAAACTATTGAGTATTCCTGTGGGGTTTCATCAATAACAAATATTGCCAGGCCCGGACATCTTGGAATGCACAGGAGACACCCGGTGCATTTTTCATAATCAATCTGAGGAAGTTCAATCATTGAACCGGGGATTGAGATTGCCTTGTTCGGACAGGCCTCAACACAGGGGTTGCAGGGAATCTTTTCTGGGCATTCTATGACCACATACGGCCCCTTGGCCCGACGTTCAGCAGTAGGTTCTGACATCAGGATAATAATATCCGAAAATATGGCGGTGTCAAGATTCCTACTTGAATTTTTTTATAAAAATGTTATATTTACAGGGTATGCCGTGAATAGGCTTTTGATGATTTTTTTTATTATTCCTCTTTTCACCTGTCACCGGGAACCGGACATCGATTTCTACAAGGAAACGATAATGATTACCATTCAAGACCATCAGGCCCTGGTTTCTGGGGTCTACTATTTCAAGAATAGGACTGAGTTTCACAAACGGGTGAAATTTTTCTATCCATTTCCTGTGGATGATGGACATTCATACCCGGATTCAATATATCTCAAATACCCATTCAATAAGGATTCCACAGGAATTTTCTTTGAGAAGGTCTTTGCCCCACATAGGGCTGATTCGTTTGTCATTGTATATCGTCAAAATTTATATGAGAATAAATTCCGATATATTACCACCACCACACGAAAATGGCGGAGACCCATTAAAGAGGCAAAATTTACAATAACCTGTCCAGATACCCTGAAGCCCCATATCAACTATTCGGTTCAGGAAACAAAAAAGTTCAGGAATAAAGTATATTATTTTGTCCGCTGCACGGATTTTTATCCAGAAGAAGACCTTATCATTACCTGGTAGATTTCTGATATTATGGCGTACCTGACTCCTCTCCACTTTTTTCAAAAGCCCTGTAGAATTAACTGTATTAGTATTCTGGTTATTCAGAGATGCTGGGAAATCCGTTAGTCATTGAGTTACTGAGTCATTGAAACAGCGAGAGTCATTAAGTAATTAAGTCATT
>MUKB01000062.1 GCA_002049785.1 Caldifarciminota bacterium 4484_100 | reverse complement strand
TCAAGGGTATCCATAAAGACTTTAAATCCTTCACCCTCTTTTCCTAAAAGATTCTCCTTGGGGAGCTTGCAATCCTCAAAAATCAATTCCGAGGTGATCGAACCCCGCAGTCCAAGTTTATCTTCGTTTTTTCCATAAGAAAAACCCGGGGTTCCCTTTTCCACTACAAATGCAGAAATTCCCCGATAGCCCTTTGAGGGGTCCTGGGTTGCAGTAAAAACAATGATATCTGCAACACTGCCCGAGGTGATGAAACGCTTCATTCCATTAATCACATAGTAGTCACCCTCAAGTTTTGCTGTGGTCTGGGTTGCAGCTGCATCTGAACCCGCATTGGGTTCGGTTAAACCGAAAGAGCCGATCTTTTCACCACGTGCAAGTGGTATGAGCCAGCGTCTCTTCTGTTGTTCATTTCCCGCCTGGAAGATCGGAAAGACACCGAGCGAGGAATGGGCTGCAAGGAATATACCGGTGGAGCCACAAACCCGACCCACCTCTTCCACTGCAATGGCATAACAGAGGGTATCAAGGCCTGCACCTCCATACTCTTCCGGTATGAAGATACCTAACAGTTTCAATTCCGCCATCCGTTTGATTAAATCCCAGGGGAATTCCTCTTTCTTATCCAATTCCTTTGCCCTGGGTGCCACCTCCTTCTGGGCAAACTCCCTTACCCGCGCCTGGAATTCTCTATGCTTTTCTGATAATATCATTTCAACAACTCCTTAGCAATTTCACCCTTCAGTAAAATTGGCGAGGTATCCAGCACCTGGAGGGTCTTGGCATCACGCAAATATCTTTCTACTGGATAATCCTTGGTATAACCATATCCTCCATAGACCTGAATTGCATTCAATCCACATAATACTGCAGTTTCACCGACATAGAGCCGGGTAATCCTTGAAAGCGATGAAGTATCCTCACCATTATCAAACCTCTGTGCTGACTCATAGACCAGGAGCCTTGAGGTCTCAACCCTTGCCTTCATATCCACAAGTAGTTCCTGAACCATCGGGAATTCACAGATTGACCGACCGAACTGTTTCCGTTCCTTGGAATACTTGACTGCAGATTCCAGTGCGGCCTGGGCAATTCCCAGACCAATCGCAGAGAAGCCGATATGGGCAAGTTCAAAGAGAGTATCGTCAATATCTATACAGTCTTTCTCAGGAACCTCGACCCGGTCAAATTTTGCACGAACAATACCAGCACCGTGCATACCCAGAATATATTGATGTTTGAGTTCAATACCAGATCCCTTAGAGAATAGAAGCAGCTTCTTTTTCTGAACCGGGAAGAGAAACAGCTCGGCTTCAGCACCGTTCAGAACAAACTTATGTTCTCCAGAAAGACAATAGCGGCCACCATCTTTATCGACCTCAAAACCAACTTCTGGAAGACTGATATTAGAGCCAAGACCATAACCACCAAACACACTTTTGGTTAGCTTTTTTAAATATGTGGACCTCTGCTCCTCGGTTCCGTATTTCAACAGAGGATAACCGATCAAGCAGTTATTAACAACCATTACAAGCCCTATTGAAGCCCAGACCTTTGATAACTCCTCAGCAGCGATACACAGAGTTGTACAGTCAAGCCCTGCTCCTTCATATTCTTCTGGTAATATAATTCCCATCAATCCCAGTTCAGCAAGGGAATGGAACACTTCAACGGGTAATTTTTCTGCTTTATCAAATTCCTCAACAATCGGTGCAAGTTCAGACTGAGCAAATCTTCTCACTTCCTGCTGAATCAACTTCTGTTCGTTATTAAAGGCATTCAATCCCATATGCCTCCTTTTGCTAATAGTTTAAAAATCATAATTTTAAAAGATAAGCCTTAGACCGAAATTACCAATCTGCCACTTAGAGAATAAGCGTTCAATTATATCTAATTATTTGTAAAAGTCAATATAGAAACGGGAATTATAGTTAAAATTTTAATTTAACTAACCAATAAATCCTCAAAATAAAAAATGGTTTTACGACATATATAAAGTATTTTTTTAAACAATATAATTTTCTTTTGAAAATCAAGTACATTTATTTTCTATCTTAATAAATCTCAATTTATACAGAAGTTTTTATTAGATTTTTTTTCTGAATCTAATTTTTCAGACGACTGCATAGAAGATCAGCTTTTTTCAACCACCCCTGTGCACCGATTTTCATAAAAATCTCACAGGCAAGTTCCAGATACTTCCTTGCATCGGTTTTCTTATTAAGGGCTGCCTCGCCATACCAGTAATACACCTTTCCCAGTTCAAGAACTTCTTTCAAATCTCTGTAAAACTTAATCGCCTTTCTGAAATTCCGCCTCGACCTCTGCCAGTCACCCATCTTCGCATATACCCGGGCTAAAAGGCAAAGTGAAAGTGCATAATTACTTTTGGAATCAAGTTCACCGGCAATCTCTCTGAGTGCATTGATATAACCCCTTGCCTTGAAGAGCCTGTTCCTTTCAATCTCCAAGCGCCCATAATTTGCGTAGACACTCATCAGAAGAAACTTCGACCTCAACCTCCTGGCTATTGTCAGCGCCTTTTTCAAGCTTTTTTCAGCATTTTCTCGGTCGCCATTTTCAAGGTATATTGTTGCAAGTGTATTATATGTCACACCCTGTTCCAATTGATAACCGAGTCTGGCCTTTATCCGCAACGACCTCTGTGCATAGTTTATCGCCTTTTTATATTCTCCGGATATGGCGTAGACAACAGCGATATTATTGAAACTGTTCGCCTCACCCACCCTATCACCGATCTGCCGCCTCAGATTGAGTGCATTCTTGTAATTTTCGAGTGCCCGTGCATAATCTCCGAGCTGGCGGTAAATATACCCGATATTGTTCAGACTCGTCCCTTTTCCTTCAATATCACCGATCTCCTCCTGAATCTTTAATGCCTCCTGATAATAGTAGAGAGCTCGTTCATAATCATTGACCATAGAATAGACATAGCCGATGTTTATCAGTGTATATGCCTTGTTCTGTCGGTCATTCAGTTCCTCACGGATCTTCAAACATCTCTGATAATATCTTATTGCATCCCGATAACGGCCAATACAATCATATATGTATCCGATGTTATTCAGACTCTCAGCAATACCCCTTATATCTCTGATCTCACGGCTCAGAACGAGAGAGAGATGATTATATCTCAACGCCTTTTTATAATCACCAAGTATTGTGTAGACATAGGCGATATTATTCAATCCCTCAGCTCGACCCCTCTTCAACCTGAGTTTCTGAGCGAGTCTTAAACTCCTCTTCGCATAATCACGCATCTTATGATATTGGCTCAAACTTCCATAAACATTACTCATCAAGAGCAGGGATTCAATCTGCTCAAATTTATTACCAAATCGCCTTGAATAATTGAAGGCAGCCTTTGCATCCTCAAGCGCCAGGGTATTCTTTCCGATGAGGTTCAATATCTCGGACCTGCCCTTGAGCGCCCTGATCAATAACCCCTGTTTGTCCATCTATTGTGTAACTTGTTCTTCAAGTTTTTCATAAGAATCGATCGCCCGGGTGAAAAACTCAATCGCCTCTTCATTCGCATAAACCCTCTTCGCCTTTTCTCCGGCCTCAACCGAATACTGGAGTGCCTTATCATATGCCATACCATAGTAGTAATGGTGCGACAAGAGGCCTAAAAATTCATCCCGCCTCTTCTTAAACTTTGTTTCAATAAATTCGGCGGTTGTTCTATGCAACTCCCTTTTTCGGGCAAATGAAATTGTTCCGTAGGCAACCTCCTGGGTAAGGATATGTTTGAAGAAATATCTAACCCTTCCCTTATCCCTCTGGCTCGTCAGAAGATCGAGCCTTTTCAGGTTCCTTAAGGACCGCTTCAACACATTTTTATTCTGATATATCCCTTCAATAATAGATTTATCGAACTCCCGGCCCAGTACCGAGGCGGTCTGCAAGACATCCCGCTCATAAAGATCAAGATGGTCAATCCTGTTCAGGATGATACCTTCAACATTATCTGGAATTTGAATATCCCTTATCCCCCTGGAAAACTGCCAAGCACCTCTCATATCTTCATAAATCAAACCCTGTTCAATGAACGATTTTACAATCTCCTCTACATAAAATGGATTTCCCTGAGATTTTTCAATAATCAGTCTTTTGAATGAAGGTGGTAGAGAACTAATATCCAACATATTTTCGACCAGTTCTGCTGTCTCAGCACTATTGAGTTCCTTGAGAAAAATTTCTCTATAAAATTCCTTCTCCATAAACTCTTCCTTCCGGCTTAAAGGTCTAAATACAAGAAGCAGGAGAACTTTTTTATCGCCGATATTTCTCCCGATATAATTCAGAAGCTCCATCGAGACCGAATCAGCCCAGTGGAGATCTTCTAATACAATGCAGGTCGGACGGTGCTCAGCCAGATAACTTATAAATTCAAAAACGATATCGAAAAACCTCTGTTTCTTTACTCGGGCATCGAGAAATTTCGTAAATTTTGTCTCTGGAAATGTTATACCCATAACCTCGCCGATAACTTGAAGCCAATTAGTGAGTTTCTTGTCCACTTTCATTACCGCCTGCCTGATCTTCTTTCTCTGAAGTGATGGTGTATCGCCCGGCGAAAAATCAAAAAATGTCTTCAGAAGCTCAACCCAGGGATGGTATGACAGAGCTCTACCATAGGCAAGACAATTGCCCGACAATATATCAAAACCCCTTTTCTTCAATATCCCCAAAAATTCCAGGGCCAGACGCGACTTTCCCATCCCAGGTTCACCGGTTATGCCGCAGATCTGACCCCGGGATTTCTCAACCAGGGGAATCAATTTCTTAAACCCTTTGACTTCGGCCTTCCTGCCAACAATCCTCTCACCTTCTGATATCGAGCGAAGCAGTCCTTTCTGAGCCACTGTCTTCTTCTTTAGAACCCGGTAACAGAAAATCTCTTTCTTCTTTCCCTTATACCTTTTCTTACCAAGTGGCTGATATTCAAAATTTGGATATGTCTTATTATATACTACTTCACTAACTACGATCGTTCTATTCTTGGCGTGGGCAGATAGTCGTGCTGCAAGGTTTACGGTATCACCCATAACCGTCCATTCCCTCCGCAGGCGGGAACCCACCGGGCCGGCAAAGATAAATCCTGCATTGATACCAATCTTTATATCGATACCTTTTAAATCTGAAGCCTGTAATATCTCATAAGAAAAAAGTACCGCCCTCTTTTCGCAATCTTCATAAGCCTTGGGAAATCCGAAGACCACCAACATTCTTCCACCGTCCTTATATACATCCATCTTATTCAACCAGCCATCATAACGGACAAGGCATTGTTTAACTTCCTGATAGAGTGTATTCAACTCCGTATCTGCCTTATCTGAATTATCTTCATAGGAAGTTCCACTGAAGTGTAGAAATATAACCACCGCCTTTCTATGTTCACCATCGCTCTGGTCAAAATACGGCTGCAATTCTATCCGTTTGTAAAGCCAGTCAGGAAGATACGGTTTCAAATCATTGATTAAGTCATCAATATTTTTAAGTTTCACCTGAGGAACTGGAGATACAACTGAGGTTATTTCACTACTGAACAACCTCTTTATCCCTTCATATAACCAGAGACCATTTCTCAAATTCTTAAATATCACATCCTTTGCCTTCTGTTTCACTCCCGTATCTACAACTATCTCACCCGCCTTTGCAGTATCAACTATTTCAATCAATCTGCTCGCTGACCTACCCGCCAGGAAGTAATCACTTTTCAAATCACTGAAATAGACCCTACCCCTGGTCAAACCGATGTGCATACCGATACCAAAAACTCCGGCCCGGGTCTTCACCCGGGAAAATCTCTGAACATATCCAATCGCCTCAATCCCTGCCCCGAGTGCCCGCTGGGCTGAAGAAAAATCGCCTCCAGTTTCTGGGAAGAATGCAATAATGGCATCTCCACCAAATCTATATATATCACCACCCCATTTGGTGATTATCTTTATCAAAGGCTCGAAGAATGAATTGATGACACGGGTCAACTCCTCAGAACCCTCTTTACCGATGTGGGCAATCCTTTCGCTCATTGCGGTAAAGCCTGATATATCTGCATAGCATAGTGTAGCATCAAAAATTTCACAGGGTTTATCCAATTTTCTTAATTTTTTCAATAAAATCCTTTCCGGGACAAACCCCGCCATCGAAAAGAAAATCTTTCTTTTCTTTGCAATATCCATTCTACTCACTACCTTTCCAGGGCATCTGTAGGGAGGGATAGTTGATGTTGAATCGATGACGATAATATATACGCAAGAAAATGAAGGTTATGAGTGCCAGTATAAAAAAGTATGGAAAGACAATCCCGGTAAGCAGGATAAGTAATGGACCACCGATACCGATCGAAAGGAAGATTGACCGATTATCCATCTTTATTGAACTATATAAAAACAGAGGCAAAGAAACGACAGCGGGAATAAAACAGACCCAGTCTTTTAAAATCAAAGAAACAATCGCACTACAGAGTATAAATATCAGACTCAAGCGTAGCGCCCATTTCCGGCCTAAGAATATGCCTGTAGTCTTGCCTCCACTGAGTTCATCCCCCGGGGTGTCAAGTATTGTAGTATTTATGAAGATGGCGGCAACACCAAAAATATAAAACCATAACCGATGGCATTTATTAGAAAATCGAGGATGGGACGGTCCTTAAATTTGAACGGAGGGACCGAATAGATTATACCCATAATAAAGGAAACCGCAATAAAAAATAGAAAATGGAAATTTAAGAAGAAAGACAATATAATAACCATAATTAATAAAACCGCTATTTCCATATAAGCATCGCGCTTGCTGAGAATCCCCTCCGCAAGAAGCAGATGTTTTCGGTTAATTGTATCAGAGCGAATATCTGTAATCTGATTGAGAATATAGACCGATGCCGCCAATATTGAGTAGATAATAAAAATTAAAATAAATTTTGTATTAAAATAGAACCTCTCACCTCCGGCACGATAATAGCCGAGGAGGAGGAATGCCCAGACTGGAATTAACAATATTGGTCGGGTGAGAAAAATGAAATCGGCTGCTGACTTGGTTTTACTCATAAAGAGGTGGTATCGGGTCTCTACATACCGGATATATTCAGAATATCAAATTGAAGTTTGAAAGAAATTGAAGTTTTTGTATTGCCATTTTTATGCTCAAAATTTTTTATGTATAAATAACCAAGATAAAATTCACCAAAGGCCCAATGTTTTAGAAAAAATCTGACCCCACCACCGATCGTGTATGAATGCTGAACACACCCTGAGAGGAAGTTATTTGAAGGAAACTCTGTTCCAGGTACCCTCGGTTGTTCAGGGATAGGCCATATCGTGGTGATCTTCGATTCACCCTTGCGCAGATATGAAAAGATAGTATACCAATCGAATTTGGGTGTCTGGTGACGGACCAATTTCATAAAAAGGTTATCGTAATCATTGCCATAGATTGCACCGATCGGCGTATGGCGGAATTCATAACGCTGATAAGGAACAAAGTGGCAATATGTATATCTTGTTATGGCGGTATATTCAAAAATAAGAAAACTCCTTTTGAATCTCAGTAAATCCGCAAACTCTGCACCAATTTTCATCCCCAAATGATTGGGTTCATTATTCGGATCCTTCTCAAGCTGGTAGTCATCAACCAGAAGTGCTCCATAAATAGAAAAATTATGAAAGAATAGCCTTGTATCAAG
>MUKB01000061.1 GCA_002049785.1 Caldifarciminota bacterium 4484_100 | reverse complement strand
CCGGTATACCGGGCACCGACCTTCTCAATCTCATTGCGGACCGAAGGATATGCGGTAACCTTTTTTTCTTTAATAATACCTGCCCGGGCAAGAACAACCGGCCCGATACAGATCGCACCAATCGTTTTTCCCTTATCCGCAAAATCTCGGACAATATTATGGAGGGTGGCATTATCCCACAGCACCTTACAACCGGTGCCACCGACCACGACCAGGGCGTCAAAGCTGTCAGGCATCACCTGTTCCAGCACAATCTCAGGCTTAACCACCACGCCGAGCATACCCTTTGCAGGTGTGGTATCGGTTGATGCGATTGTAACCCTGAATCCGTTCGCCTTAAAGAGGTCATACGGATCCTTGAACTCTTCATCCCGGAAGTTGTTGGGTGCAATAACCATTAATACAGACTTCGCAGACTTGGGTATAGTTGGTGGCGCCGTTTTTTGAGGTTTCGGACCACCACCACAGGCCATAAAGATAAGAACGAAAATCGTAAATAGATATTTCATAACTCCTCCTGAAAGCGGGAGACGGGACTCGAACCCGCAACCAACGGCTTGGAAGGCCGTGACTCTACCATTGAGCTACTCCCGCATACACAATTATAATAGACGAAAAATAAAAGTCAACCATAAATCTACTTCCCGATACAGAATTCCTCAAATATCCTATCGAGTATCTCCTTACGCATAACCTGACCGGTCAACTCTCCAAGACGATTCAAAGCAGTGTGTAATTCAAAAGCCACCGTCTCCAGGGTCTGTCCATTAAGTGCATTCTTTAAAAAACCGCGCACCGATTTCAGAATTTCAATATGGCGTGTCCTGGTTACCAGAAGTTGATCCTCAACATTCTTCGGCAGGAGGGCCTGTTTGATGCCATCAATCAGAAGCCCAATGTTCTCCCCGGTCTTTGCGGAAATCTTTATTGAATCAGAAAGGAGTCCATCCTGGCCGATTCTGAAATTCAGGTCAATTTTATTGAGGATCTGAAGTTTCCTGTGCTCCTTTGTGAGATCATACAACTCAATATCCTCTTCATTGACCGGCTCTGAACCATCAAACATTAAGAGAATAAGGTCGGCCTGGTTTAGAAGACCCTGCGTCTTTTCAACCGCCTTCTGGTCTACTCCCTTTGCCCCTGAGAAGACTCCTGCGGTGTCGAATAGGCGAATAAATAGCCCGGCAAGTTCAATATCCTCTTCGATATAATCCCTGGTCGTGCCGGGTTCAGAATGGACAATTGCCCTTTCGAAACCGACCAGCCGATTAAAGAGTGTCGATTTTCCGACATTGGTGCGTCCCATTATCAACACCCGATACCCTTCTTTTATTTTCACCCCGGTCTGGGCGCCTTTAAGAATCCAGTCTAAATCGTCTATCAGTACCTGAAGCGTTTGATGAATCTTCAACTCCTCAATCTCAGTCTCTTCTTCCTCAGGAAAGTCTAAACTGGCCTCGATTAACAGAAGAAGGTCGACAATCTTTGCGCGCAAGGAATAGACCCAATCTGAGAGTTTACCCTCATACTGGGCAAGTGCTACCCTGCGTGCCTGTTCACAGGATGCGTAAACCGTATCGAGGACCGCCTCGGCCTGGATCAGATCAATCTTGCCGTTCAGCAACGCCCGCTTTGTAAACTCACCCTTCTGGGCAAGCCTTGCCCCCTGATTGAGTAAGGCCGTTATGATCCGCTCAACAATCAAAGGGTTCCCATGGCAGGAAAACTCAACCACATCCTCTCCGGTATATGAATGAGGGGCAAAGAAAGTCGTCAAAAGAATCTTATCAACAACACAGTTTTTTTCGGAATCGAAGAAATCCCCGAAATAGACGCAATTCGGTTTGAAATCAACCATCCCGGATTGTGGTCGAAAGACTTTTTTGGCAATTGCCAGGGCCTGGGCGCCGCTCAACCTGATAACCGCAATACCTGAATATCCGATTGGTGTAGCACAGGCAGTTATCGTATCATTTAGACTCATCACTCGGCGCAATGATTACATTTTTGCTTACCCCTTTGCCGATGGTATAGAGTTTAACCCCCTTAATTTCACTCAACTTTTTCTCGACAATCAGCTGTTCCTTACGGGTTAAGGGATCCAATGCCATTTCTCGTCCGGTCTGGAGCACAATACGAGCAATCGCCTCAGCCTTCTTCTTTAGGAAGTTCGTCCTTCTCATACGGTATCCGCTGACATCAACCAGAATCTTGAGATTTGGATGAAACCGTTTCATCAACCTTGTTATAATATACTGTAATGCCCAGAGCGTCTCGCCCTTCTTCCCGATCAGAATAGCATCGGTATGTCGTGTCTTGATATTGAGATAAAAGCCCTTTTCATCCTTGGTAATCAAAATGTTTGGTTTGAAGCCGCAACTTGTCAGGATGTATTTGGTTAGTTCGTATAGATGCTGGCGAGGTTCTTTGATCGACAGTTTGACCTTGACCTCCTGTTCGGTCTGGGAAAGGACCTCGTAATTCACCTCCTCTTGCCTCGCCCTTAATATCTTTAACCCATTCTCTATTGCCTCGTTTAGAGTGCTTCCTGTTGCTTCAACCACCTTCATTTAATGCCTCCTCTTTTGGTTATATAATGTTCAATCAATGTCAAAATATTATATGTGAACCAATATAATTGTAATCCCGAAGGTAAATTTAAAAATATGAAGACCATAAATATCGGCATAAATATTACCATAAATTTCTGTCGGGGATCGATATTGGTCGTCAATGATTGAATCAACATCATTATACCCATACCGATGGGCAGGATATAATATGGATCTTTCATCGAAAGGTCGGTAATCCAGAACATAAAACTGGCCTGGCGGAATTCAATCGCTATTGTCAGGGTGCGGAATAATGCAAAGAAGATCGGCATCTGAATCAATAATGGCAGGCAACCGGAAAATGGGTTGACCTTATAGGCCTTATAAAGATGCATCATCTCCTGATTCAATCGCTGTGGATCATCCTTATACTTCTTCTGTATCTTCTTCAATTCAGGTTGTAACATCTGCATCTTATGCTGGGAGATTATCATCTGTCTGGAGAGCGGGAAGAAAATAAGTTTGATCAGTATCGCAAAGATGATAATCGCCACCCCGTAATTTTTAAATATTGCAAAGAAGAAGTTCATCACAAGCAGGATTATCCGGGCGATAGGTCCCCAGATACCACCTGAGGCGATCTCCTCATATCCCCGATGATACTTTTTGAGTTCATCATATCTCACCGCAAGACTCAGTACAGAAATATTGATGGGCCCCTGTGTAACAATCTCTGAGCCATAACGATTTCCACCCCCCCTCATATAATAACAACCGAACCCTGCGCCCTTTATCGACTCCTCCTTACTCAATTTATAAAAATCTACCTCCCCGATTCCGTCTAAGTTATTCACCACCAGAAGGAAATACTTACTTCTCAGGGCAAACCATTCAAATTTACCCCTATATCGGTACTGGTCCTTTATCTTTTTTGTGATATTCTCTATCTTCGTGGTCTTAATATAGACCGCAAAGTTTCTTAAATCCTCTCCCCGATTCTTCACCTCGGTAATACTCAGCCCGGAGCGGAGACTCAAAACCTGGTCGCTTGAATCACAACTTAGATGAAAACCGAAATCCTGGTCAAAGCGATAGACCTTTCTCAAACCTTCGCTCATAAAGACGACCGAATCATAATCCTGGATATAATTAAAATTCTTAACCAGGGTATCATCCTTTGATTTGGTGAGAAAGAGATAACCCCCTTCAGGCACAAGATTTACATCATAAGCCTTTAGATAGAGAGCTTTAATTGACCCTCCGATACTTGATAGCACAACCCTGATATTCTTTCTATCAACGACAATCGTATCCTCTTTTTGGGGGAACTGAACCGGCAGGACCTGGGAAGTCTTCTGGACAACGGTATCAACAACAACCTTTTCACTGGGGGTCGAAGGTTCTTTCTTCGGACTGAAATAGACCGTCCAGACAAAGAGAATGACCAGAATAATCAAAAATGCCAGTGCCATCCTTGCCCGATCATTCATCTCGACACCTGCCTTTCAGTTCCTTGGGGACCGGGTCAAAACCGCCAGCACAGAACGGGTGGCATCGTAAAATCCGTTTGACACTCAACACCCCCCCACGCCACAACCCGAACTTCTGTAAAGCCTCAATCGCATAGCTGGAACAGGTGGGTTCAAACCTGCATACACGTGGAAATAGAAGACCGAATGTCCATTGATAGGCTTTAATTAAAGTAATTAATACCGACTTCATCTCCCCTCCGGAAATGACTTTATCGCCTCAACCGCTTCTTTAAACTCAATATTTTCCTGAGCAAGGAATATAATCCTTAAGCCCTTAAAGATCGTCTTGTTCATCCGATATGCCTCCCTTAAAATTCTTTTCACCCTGTTCCGTTTAGCCGCGCCACCAACCTTCCTGGAGGCAAAAAAACCCGCTCGCTGTTCTGTCGCAGGAAGATAGATAAATAAAATCTTTCCGCTCCTGAATCGCTTTCCTGTAGAGAAGAGTGTATCTATCTCCCTCTTACCCCTCAGGCGTTCACTCTTCGGTAAACTATATTCTCTTTTATTACCCTTTTTTAAATCTCTGACAACCAAGAAATAGTCTTTTTCCTAAACCGCAAGCCGTTTTCTTCCTTTTCTCCTGCGTCGCTTTAAGACCATCCTGCCCGCCTTGGTCTTCATCCGTTGTCGAAAACCGTGTGTCTTCTTCCGCTTCCGTCGGCTCGGCTGATAAGTTCGTTTCATGCTTTGATTATATATAAAAAGAGTAAGTTGTCAACAAGCCATTTTTTGAAAATGCTCCTGACTTTCCCGTATCACTATGAAGGTGTATAAACCACACAATCTGATACTTGATTTTTTTTTGAATATATGTAAGATAATATTAGATGGCCAAGGTCTATTTTCTTGATATGAGAAAGCGTTATAAAAAAAATATCTTGGAGAAATTCATTGACCTGCTCAAGACCTCCCGTGCCCTTGATATCGTTAAAAAAAATGACCTCTGCGCAGTGAAACTGCATATCGGAGAACAGGGAAATGTCAATTTTGTAGGACCCCAGTATGTGCGTCTTATCACCCAGCTTATCGAAGACCGAGGGGCAAACACCTTCCTCACCGATACCACCACCCTGTATGCAGGAAGGCGCTATCGGGGCGATCTCCATATTGAGCTCGCCCGTGAACACGGGTTCGATTTCAGCCCATTCATCGTTGCTGATGGACTTTATGGGGATGATTATGTCGAAGTGGACGACTGCAAGATCGCACGGCTTTTTACCCAGATAGACCGGCTATTTGTGGTCTCCCATTTTAAGGGTCATCTCAACTGCGGATTTGGTGGAACAATCAAAAATCTCGGGATGGGATGTGCATCAAAAGGCGGAAAACTGGCGATGCACTCACGTTCAAAACCGACGATTGATATAAACACCTGCAATATGTGTCTGCGCTGTTTTGATTACTGCCTTTATCAGGCGATAAAGAAGAAAAAAGACCACTTAGAGATTGACCACGGACTATGCACCGGCTGTGGTGGTTGTATGTCCATCTGCCCGGATCGGGCAATAAAATTCTCCTGGGATGCAGCATCTGAAGACATCCAGAAAGAAATCGCCCGATATGCGTCAGCTGTAATAAAAAATAAAAAGGCATTTTACATAAATTTCTTGATAAATATCTCACCCAATTGTGACTGTTTCCACAGTAATGAGCCGATGATTGCCCCGGATATTGGAATCCTCGGCTCATTCGACCCGGTCGCATTGGACCAGGCCTGCTATGATTTCATCAAAGAACCGATCGATAAACTCCATCCTGAACTCGACCCTCAGGTCCAGTTACATTATGCAGAAAAATTCGGTGCAGGAGAAAGGAAATATGAGATCAAAGTCATCTAAGATTCTCAAAAAGATAAAGAGGCTGGAAACCCTGATTGATACATCGATGGTATTCTCCTCTATCCTGGACATTGATGAACTGCTCAACATCGTTCTACAGAAGGCAGAGGAGGTGATGGACGCCGAGGCATCCAGTGTATTCAGAATTGATGAAAAGACAAATGAACTCTATTTTATCACCGCACGGGGTGAAAAAGGAAAAGAGGCAAAAGAAATCAGGGTGCCTATGGGCAAGGGCATTGTGGGATGGGTTGCCAAACACGGCAAGCCCCTTTTTGTGCCTGATGTAAAAAAGGACCGCAGATGGTTCAAGGGTGTCGATGAGAAGACAAAATTTGTAACCCGCTCCATCCTTGCGGTTCCTTTGATTGCCAAAGGAAGAATCATCGGGGTTGCCGAGGTTCTGAATAAAAAGGGGAACCGACGCTTCAATAAAGATGACCTTGAACTATTCAAGGCCCTGGCGAATCAGATTGCGGTTGCGATTGAAAATGCCTCACTCTATACTGAGCTTGACCAGCTGTTCCTCTCATCGATAAGGGCGATCGTCGAGGCGGTCGATGCCAAGGACCCTTATACCCGGGGCCATTCTTCAAGGGTAGTTGAATACTCCCTGCTCATCGCGGAGGCGATAGACCCGGATAAAGAGAAACTCAAAGACATTGAAATCTCTGCAATCCTCCACGATGTCGGGAAGATTGGTATCCCGGATAAGATTCTGCGTAAACCCGGACGGCTCACATTCGAAGAATATGCATATATGAAGAGGCACCCTGAACTGGGTGCATCGATCATCGAACCGATTGAAAAGTTAAAAAGACTGCGAAAGAATATCCTGCATCATCACGAAAGGTTCGATGGTGCAGGTTATCCTGCCGGACTCAG
>MUKB01000060.1 GCA_002049785.1 Caldifarciminota bacterium 4484_100 | reverse complement strand
GGTATTAATAAAATAGTCGATACTTGAAAAACATTTAGTCATTATGTCATTGAGTCATTGAAAAATCATTTGTCATTTATTAAGTCATTGAAACAGCGAGAGTCATTAAGTAATTAAGTCATTAAGTTATTATTAAACCTGAGAAACAAGAAAAACGAGAAAAACCAGCAAACCATTTCGGATTTCGAATTTCGGAATTAAAAGATTGATTCTGGATAATAACATTGTCATTCCGAACTTGTTTCAGGGTCTCAAAATTAAGTTAAAAGGAAAAGGTTAAAAGTGATTGGAAAAGAATTAAATTAGAGATGCTGAACCGAGTTCAGCATGACATTGCCAGTATTGTCACCCTGAACCCTGTGCTGAAGAATCTCAGTATTGTTTCAGGGTCTAAATCTTTTCAACCAGACAAACGAGAAAAACCAGACAAACGAGAAAAACGAGATAAACCAGAGATGCTGAAATAAATTCAGTATGACCAGAATCAGACAAACAAGAATAACCTATATTCGTCTTAATTTCTATCATTTCAAAAGATAAAAAGCTTTCAGATAGAAACTCTCCGGCATATTCAAAACTATCGGGTGGTCCGGAGATTGAATCGCCCTGCCGATAACCCTCAAGTTCACCCGGGCATCAAGTGCTGCCTGCCTTAATACTTTATAGAAATTTGCTTCATCAATATGGTATGAACAGCAGGTCGTTACAAGTATCCCACCCTTTTTCAACCGCTTCATTGCCTGGAGGTTGACCTCTTTATAACCTCGCAATGCGTCAAAAACCTCGCGCTTCGACCTTGTGAATGAAGGTGGATCAAGAATAATCATATCGTAGAAATTTCTATCTGATCTTAAGAATTCAAAGACATCACTACAGGAAAATTCGATATTAGTGAAATTATTGAGCACCGCATTTTTACGCGCAAGCTCACAGGCATACCTTGATGAGTCGATTCCCAGAACAGCGAGGGCACCTCCTCTTGCCCCATAGAGTGAAAAACCCCCGGTATAACAAAAAAGATGAGTTGATAATCAAATCTTTCTTCATTTCCATCCCGTAGCAGTGGATTTGAATAACAAAATTGTCTTCGTATTTATCAATGATTAAACCGGGTAGATTGTCGGCTTCGCTGAAGACGAGGCGAAAGCTACTATCGCTGATATATCTCTTTCGGTATTCCCAGGCACTCGCAATCGAGCGGTCTACAAACACCTGGTCAAAATCTACAGACCCATCACTATAGCGACGAACCGCAATCAATGAATGGGGGTTATAAAAACCCCGGCCCAAATATACCTTCCCTTTATAAACATCAACGACCTCGCCCGGCTCAATAACCCCATCTGCTCTTTTAAGTTCATTGGAGAAGATCCAGGGATGAGAGGGATGATGTTTTCTAATACCTCAAATACATCGGTAATAATCACAAATGAATTCTGGTCAATTGCATTGATCAACGACTTCAGATATGGTGTTTCTTTTTTTGTAATGACACACATTATAACCGGCCTCTTCTGTTTCGTAAACGGTGAATAACCATCAAGGACCGTCACCCCCCGCTTCATCTTTTTATAAATTTCATCAGTTATCTTATCGGATTTATTACTGATTATAAAAGCAGCCCGGGCATAATCAATCCCTTCGAGGATCAAGTCGATAATCTTTGAAGAAAGAAAAAGAGAAAGATATCCTAAAAGTGCCAATTCTATTGAATGCGTGGTGAAACCCGCCAGGCTTATCACTACAAAGTCAACAATCATAATCCACATTCCTACAGAGAGGTTTGTATAACGATTGAGCACCTGCCCCACAATATCAGAGCCACCGGTGCTTGCACCACCCCGAAAGACCAGTCCCAGACCGATACCCAGAAGTATCCCGCCGTAGATTGAAGAAAGTATCTTATCATGGGTGGGTGTTTGAATCTTCACAGTATAGGTTAAGAGATCAATCAAAAGATTTGTATAAAATATTGCAATTATTGATTTAAAACTAAAACTCAGCCCCAGCACCCTGAGGGCAATAAAGAAGAGAGGAATGTTGAGTAAAATTGTCACTACACCTACTGGACTATCACAGAGGAAATGGAGGATCATAGATATACCGGTTACCCCTCCCGGAACAATCTTAGCGGGAATCAGGAATGCGGTGTATGCAACAGATATAACAAATCCGCCGATTATGATAAACAAAACTTTCATCTTTTACAGTAATCAGGGGAATCTTAGAACGAAATCTGGTCCTTCTTTTCGCTCTTTTTTGAACCGGTCTGGGATTCCCTCAATCTTGCAATGAAGAGTTTAATCTTCTTCAATTCTTTATTCTTCTCAGCGATCTCTTTATCAAGTTTATCCCGTTCGCCCTTTATCCGCATAAGGTTCGCCTTCATCTCATCTGCCTTGGCTATTATGGCAACCGCCTCTTTTTTCTTCTTCTCTAATTCCACAACCTCTTTTTTAAGGGCCTCAATCTGTGCCTCCTGTACCCGGCTCCTCTCTTCGATCTCAGCATTCATATTGATGAGTTCTTTACGCCGTTTCTCAATCTTTGAAAGCATATCCATCTCAATAACCTTCGCCTTCTCAATCTTACCCTCAACCTCTGAAGTCTCAATCTTCAGATCGCTGAGCTTACTCTCAAGTTCCTCCTTCTTCTTCTCCAGCTCATTCAACTCACCCTGGCACTTATCACGTTCTTTTAAGAGTTCCTGTGTCTCTTTATTCAAATCTGATACCGCCTTCTGTTCTTCCTTGCGCAGCAGTTCGAGTTTATCAGTCAACTCTTTTATCTTCTCTTCACGCTGAGTAATTTTCCCTTCAATAAGTGAAAGCTCCTTCTTCCTGGTCTCAAGTAACCTTTTTATCTTTCTATCCTCTTCAACCGCATTCTTTATCTCATCGTATTCCTTCTTCAACTTTGGTAGCTCTTCAGTAATCTTCTTATATTCCCCTTCTACCTCCTCAAGCTGGGACTTACTGGACATCAACTTCTCTTCGATCTTTTTCAACTCCTCAGATTTCGTTTTATACTCCTTATCAACCTTTTCCAGTTCTGAAACCTGGGGCTTCAGCTCCTCAATCTTCTTCTTGGCAAGCTCAATAGATTTTCCAAGCTCTATCGCCTCAGCCTTTTTGACCTCAAAATCCTCTTTCACCTTTTCGTATTTGGGCTCAATGTCACGCAACTCCTTCTCTTTCTTCTTGAGCTCTGAAACCTTCGGAGCAAGTTCTTTCTCCTCCGACTGCAATTTTTTAATCTTCTCAGTCAACTGCTCCAGTTCCTTATTTGCGCGGTTGAGTTCCTTCTTCAATTTCTCATTCTCCGCCTTCGTCTTCTTATACTTCTCATCCATCTCCTGGAATGAAGACTCCAAGGTTTTGAATTCAAGTTCATACGATGAGATATTCGATACCAACTCAGTCTCCTCACTCTTCATCTTCTCTAAATTCTTGGCAACCTCATCATACTCCTCTTTCAATTTTGCAAACTCTTCGTTCTCCTTACGCAATGAATCCCGTTTCTCAGTGAGTTCGGCTATCTCTTCTTTCAACTCTTCAGCGACCTTTGAATTTTCTTCAATTTCGTCTTTCAAATTTTCAAGTTCCTTGGTCAATTCAGGTTTCTCATCCTGCATCTCCTTGATGCTGCTCTTCAACTCCTCTTCCCTTGCGGTCAGCTCCTCTACCTCCTTATGTAACTTCTCATACCTCGCCTCTTCCTTCTCCCGTGTCTTTTTTACTGTATCAAGTTCCTTCATCAAAGCGGTCTTCTCCTCACCCATTATCTTCAAATCCTTTTCAGTTGTGCGTAGATCAGACAGGGCACTGCGGAGTGTCTGGTCAAGTTCCTGATACTCATTCTTCAAGTCCTCAGCCTTAATCTTAAATTCATTATAACGCTTCTCTACTTCAGAATAGTCCTTCTCTTTCTTTGAAAGCTCTTTTTCGAGCGAGGCGACCTGCTTTGAAAGTTCTGACTGTTTCCCCTTCAATTCATTCACCTGATTTTTGAGCCTCTCCTTTTCACCACTCAATTTCTCAACCGATTTATTCAGCTCTTTAATATTCTTCTCCAGTTTATCCCGTTCACTACTCAGTTTTGAAACCTCTTTCTGGGTCACGCTCACCTTCTGGGCACCCCGTTCCATATCCTTGACTGAAGCCTTGAGTTCCTTCTCCTGTTTCTTCAACTGTTGAAGTTCCTTCTTTAAATCCTCAACCTCAGCCGCCACCTCCATCTGACTGGAATAGGTCTCAGCCAGTTTCTTCTCCACCTCTTCCAGCTCCTTCTTCTTCGTAGCCAAATCATTCTCAGCCTTTTCAAGCTTCGCCAGTTTCTCTTCAAGTTCGGTCAAAAGGTCAACATCTTCCTTTTTTGCCATAAAACCCCCTAAGTTTTTAAACCAACCAGATCACTGGTTCGATGTTTAATAAAATTGTTAATATCATCCCGGGTTCTTGAGACGATATATTTTCCCCTGATAAGTCCGAGGGGATGAGCCTTGAAGCCAAGAATCCTTTTCTGAATCAGGACATTCTGGACAGAATGGTAAAGAAAGACAACAGGGCATTCATCAAGAATTATCTCCTCTATTTCACGATAGAGGGCTATTCTTTCATTCAAATTTCTAATGCGCCTTGCCTGTTCGATCTTCTTATCCACGTTCGGTTCAGAGAAAAAAGATGTATTACCCGTGCGACCGAAGGACTGGGTGTGAAATAGTGGATAGAGAAAATTATCCGGGTCTCCATTGTCACTCAACCAACCCCTGAGGGCCAATATTGAACGGCCCGAGAAGCTTTTCTCCAGAAGTATATCCGATGGTAAGGGGTTCAATTCAATCCGTATGCCCAGCTTTTCAAGACTCTCTTTGATATAACCCGCCCATTCAACCACCGGGCCTGCATTCACAATGTCAAAAGGGTACTGATCCGGCAAACCGTGCTGATAACCTGCCTTCTTCAACAATTGCCGGGCCTGGTTCAGGTCATAGTTGTATCCTTTTAAACGACGATTAAAGACCCTTAAAGAAGGTGGGAAGATCCCCCGTGCCGGGATCGCGCTTTCAGCCATAAAATTCTTTACGAGATACTCCTGATCAATCGCATAGGCCAGGGCCTTACGAACAAGTTTATTATTAAAAGGCTTCTTCTGACAATTCATACATATATAATATGTGGAAAGCTCTGGAATTGAATGGCGCAAACGCCTCAACCCGGGTTCCATCTTAGAAAACATCGGCTGGGACGGTTGGTAGATATCCAGTTTACCCTCCAGAAAAAGTTCGTATGTCTTGGGATCATTGACAATCAGAAAATGGAGTTCATCAATCGAAGGCCGACCTTCAAAATAATCATCAAAGGCCTCAAGTATTATACGCCGTCTCTTCTCCCAGGAGACGAGTCGAAAAGGACCGATACCCTGTGGTAGTTCATCATCAATATATGGATCAACAATATCTGTTGCCAGGTTAGCAAGGATAGGGAGGAATGGATATTCCAGTCTAATCCTCAAGGTGCGATTATCAATGATGTCAATCCCTTTCAACCCCACCCCTTCATCCTGGATATACTGCTCAGCACCCTGAATCATATTAAAGAAACTGAAGTTGGGCCCGGACAGGGCCTTTAAGAATGCCCTTTTAATATGCTCAATCCTCAACCGCTCTCCATTGTGATATTTTATCCCCTCTCTCATTTTCAAAATATACTCCTTACCATCTTCGGAAATCTCATAATCTTCACATATCCCGAGATTCAGTTCAACCCCTTCACCAAACTGGAATAGACCGGTTGAAAAATTGCTAATGACCTTATGTGAATTTGTATCTGTTTTCAACTCAGGCTTTAAGGTCATGGGATCGTCAACAAGATTAATCCGCACTACCTGCTCCTTTCTTGTAATCGGAACAACTCCGGAATAATGCAGTTCTGGTATCTTATCCAATCTGTCGGTCTTATCAATAACCAGACCAACTGCCAGTTCGTATTCCTGCCATGAATTCATCAACTTGCGATTATTCCTATCAAGACCCTTGGCTCTTTCAGAAATCTTCTTGATATAATCGAGCTGGCTTTCAAAAACCCGAAGGAGTTCATCAATAAATATTTTAATCCTCGAATAGTCGGGCATACTTACAGCCTGGGGCAATTTTGTAGTTACTACCGTTGTCTTAGTCTTTTGTATTAGGTCTTTACTTCGGGAAATTAACTCCTTAATCTGTGCCAGAACATCTTCGGTCCCCCGGGCAAGTTGGATAAATTCCTGAACCACCGGCTCTATTGTTTTACGGTAGATCTGACTTCGGCCCTGTTCTATCTTGGCAAAAATGGTGAGAGTTTTCAGACGATTCAAAACATTTGTGATCTCTCCGGTTAGTTCATCAACTTTCTTGAACTCATTAATCAGATTGTTCGATAACTTATCAAGATTTTTTGAGATCACTTCAATCCTCTGGAAAAATTCCTGAATCTGATTTCCATACTCTATGATTTGACCCAGCCCCAGACCAAGTGCTTCCTTAAATTCACCCAGGAATTGAATCGAATCATTCAATTTTGTCAGCTGTTTGTTTATATCTACAATATTCTGAGAAAGTTCGGCAGGGAAGATCGGCGGCTTCTTTCCCACTGAAAGTTTACTAACAAGTCTCTTATTTTCTTTTAAGAGATATCTAAATTGATTTGCAACATAGATATTAGAATTATGTGTGGAGTCCACCAGAAGTTCAGAGAGTGTCCGCAGGCTATAGGCCGATGACCTCATCTGGGTTGAACGGATAGAAAGGTCGTCCATTGCATTGCGGGAATATGAAAGTTGATTCTTCAGAAATTCAAGTCCTGCCTGCACATTGTCCCTCAAATGCGTGAACACCTCTTTATCACCTTCAATTCGGGTTATAATCTTCCTCAAAGCGGTAATGGTCTCATCGATTGTTTTTAAAGAAGTAATTGACTTAGCCAGAAGTTCAACTGAACTTCGAGACATTGCCACCACAGTCTTCATCTCCTCCAAAGAAGGTGTGGTCAAACCAGCAAGTCCTTCAAGCAAGACACCAAATTTATGAAGAGGAATCTGGCCATTACGTGCCAATGAAAGTGCTTGTCGGGCAACAATTGCCAACCCCTTCCCTTCATTCCGGGACTGATAGGCCTTTATTTCTGTATTCTTCGCTAAGTAGATAAGGGCCTGAGCAGATTTTAAAAAATGTCCTGCCTTGCCACGCATTTGATGCAGTAAATCGATAAGCGATTTCAGAAGCTGGCTGAGTTCAGTTAACCTTTTGCCGGACATCTTAAGAAAATTCTCTCTGAACAAAAAATCTGATTTCTTGTTATTGATAGCCTGGGCCAGATTTGCTGAGGTAGTCCTGATAATTGAACTTAATTCATCACCACGGGTGAATAGACCAAAGAGAATTCCCAGTTTTTCAGTCAACGAGTCCAGTTCCTGATTATTGTGGTTCAGGATGCGCGCTACCTCATCAACGCTCTTGTCCAGTTCCTCTATCCCTGCCAGATATTCCTCAATTAACTTCATAATAGCAATAGCGGCGAAGGGATTCGAACCCCCGACACAGAGATTATGATTCTCCTGCTCTGCCAACTGAGCTACGCCGCCTCAATGTAAATTATATTCGAAAATATCAATTTGTCAATCAATCTATTGTCTGAATCCTCTGCTTTTTGTCCTGAAGCTGAAATTGACAAAATGACTTAATGACTAAATGTTTCTATCCAGAACCCAGTACCCAGTTGAGATTCTGAAACGAAACTGAGATTCCTCAGCACAGGGTTCAGAATGACAATGTTATTTAGTATCAATCTTTCTATTCCGAAATCCCTCTCTGGTTTTTCTGGTTTGTCTCGTTTATCTGGTTTCTCTGGTTGAAAAGATTTAGACCCTGAAACGAGTTCAGGGTGACAACAACGGCGTCATGCTGAATTTATTTCAGCATCTCTGGTTTTTTGGTTTATCTGGTTTCTCTCGTTTATCTGGTTTTTCTCGTTTGTCTGGTTGAAAAGATTGAGATTCCGAAACAAGTTCGGAATGACACCTTTTTTTCATCGTCATGCTGAATTTATTTCAGCATCTCTGGTTTTTCAATGACTTAATGACCAATGATTTTTTAATTACTTTTATCTTTTTCCTTTTAACTTAATCAAAAATCCAGTATCAAGTTTAATGACTCAATGACATAATGACTAATGGTCTTCCAAATCCGAAATGTCGTCCTGGTGGTGCTATGAAAAAAGTGGAGAGGACTCAGGTTCATTACTCCTGGCAATTTACTATTTTTATATATAATTAATATTAAAAATGAGGTGCTATGGTCAAGTGGTTTTGTTTAGGCTTAAATCTTATGACTGGACTCCTAAACCCTTTCTATGGAGCCCAGCGGGTAGTAATCTGTGAAGAACTGTATCAAGAAGACTGAGGAACCTGTGCACCAGCCAGCGGGACACTGGTTCAAATCGTCATAAACCATCCTGGAAGGGTTGCAGCCATTGAAATGCATATTGACAATGGTTATCCCTTATATAATGCTGAAGCACGACAGCGGATGTATTTCTATCCACCACCATACTATTATCAGGGCAATTGGTACTATGCAACACCCTGGCTCTGGTATGATGGCGACCCGCATGGAAGTTATCTATACTCTACCTGGGAATCGAAGATTGTAAACAGAATGAATCAACCCTCACCGGTTACACTCACAATATGGGGTGACTATTCAGCGGATGGTTCAGGAACAGTCTACGCAAAATTCCGCAATGATTCTACCGCAACCCTGAACGGCCGGGTAATCTTCGTAATAACCGAAGATAGCCTCTACTATTCAGGCCCAAATGGCGATGTCTGGCACAACCATGTCGCCAGGGACTATTTACCGGATCAAAATGGACAGACAGTAAGTATCGCCCCAGGTGATTCTATTACATTAAGTCAGCCGTTTACGATACAATCTGGTTGGGATGAAAATATGTGTCAAATCGTTACCTGGATTCAGAGTGATGTGCTTCAATCTGATTCGACCAAGGAGATCTGGCAGGGTGGATATATAGATGTCACCGAGCTCAGCATAAAAGAACATAACAAACCCTGAACTCTTACAGCATCTCAATCCGGTTTGAATTTGGAACAGAACCTGGTGAAAGATATAACCTGAAGATCTTTGATGTCACCGGCAGACTGGTCCGGAGCATCTCTGGAATTGCCACCAGAAAAACAGAAGACCGGGAAATTGGTGCTTAGATAACCTCAGGAGGAGGTTATGGTAAAAAAAATTCTTATTATTGCACTTATCCCAGTCGGTTTCTTACTGGCTGAAAACCTCATAACCAACGGCGATTTTGAAGCGCCACTAAATACCGGCTGGGTTCAGGATTCATACGGTTCATATATCACCATAAACCGTGCCACCAATTATGACCCTGACCCGGATTACGAGGTCTATGCTGAAAAAGGGCCGGGCAGTGGTTATATAAACCTCTATCAATCGGTAGACATCCCCTCAACAGACCTCGATTTTTCAGTCAACGCCAAACTTTATGCCTATGATAACAATGCCGATACCCTCTGCTGGGCTGGCTCTGCAGTAATCATTCGATACCTCAATGACCTTGGTGCCCGTTTGGGT
>MUKB01000135.1 GCA_002049785.1 Caldifarciminota bacterium 4484_100 | reverse complement strand
CCTGACACTGTATTCAATAACATCAGCAATTGCAGATTTAGTTAAATGGCACAGGGATTCACGCTCACAAAGAGATTTTATAAAAGAGGCATACTGATTAATATTCTGGGTATTATTTTCCATCACCGTATCAAAATCCGCCTTCACCTTAAAGATCTTCTTAAAATCCTCATCCCGATAAAAGAGGAGATAATATAACCATTGAGAACCAATCATTACTACCTTGACATTGATTGTTATGGGCTCAGGTTTCATTGCGGTGGTAGTAAGAATATAGAATGGGTCAAAGGACTGAATATCGATGAGTCCGTTACGCAGGGTCCGCTTCAAAGTCTGCCATACACCAGGTTCGATTAGGGCATCAAAGGCATTCAAGACAAGGTATCCGCCATTGGCACGGAGCAGTGAACCGGCTTTTATATTGAGAAAATCACTGACATATACCCCAGGACCCACAGGACGGCGTTCAATCGTGCCAAAGAGATTTTTATAAGAAGGAGTGGTCTCGAAGATTACCGGAGCACCCTTGGTCTCTGAGTTATCGACAACAACATTCACCTTAAATTCACGAAATTCGTCTTTCGTATCCTTTTTCAAAAATCTTGTAAGATTCATTAAAATTGCCTCAAGCACATCATCAAGATACTGATGCGCCTTGGCGTCTGTAAATTTCTTTTTTAATTCACCGATCAGATGAGCAACCACAGGCTTGACCATCCATTCGTTCAACCTTTCCAACTCTTCGTTCGCAGCTTCCTGAATCTCACGCACCTGGGTATATATCTTGGCCATATCGGTCTCTAAATCCTGAATCTTCTTTTTGATCTGCTCAAAATCCTGCTGGCTCAATTTGCCTTCTTTAATCAGGGCCTCAAGCTCTTCCTGATTCTTCGGTTTACCATCAATTATGGGCAGGATTGCGGGACGGACAAACGGGCCCATCTGAATCTGAACAAGTTTAAAGCCCTGGGCCTCGACCTCCTTCTCAAAATTTCTCAAGAGGGCCTGATGGCGCTGTCCATACTTATCCAGAATCTTCTTTCTTCTGGTCTGATACTCCTCACTCTGGAAGATCTCAGGGATATGGGCCTTCAGCCCATCGATCAACTTCTCCATTGCAACCTGGAATTTTCTGCCTTTACCAGCAGGCAGTTCAATCAACCGGGGCATATCAGGATTTTTGAAATTATTGACATATAATAGATCCTTCAGTTCACTCTTGACCTTAAACTCCTCAAGAAGACGGGTAATTGTTGTGGTGCGACCGGTGCCGACCGGACCGGTGATAAATATATTATAACCAGGATACCTGACCCTGAGCCCCAGTTTTATGGCCTCAATGGCCCGGGGCTGGCCGATAATCCATTCACAGGCCTCAACATCCTTGAGGTGTCTGAATTTCAATAGATTGGGATTACATTGCCAGCGTAACTCAATCGGTTTTAACTCGCGTGCCCTTTTCATAAAACCTCCTTGTTCAAACATCTATGGAACTTCAATCGCAAAGAATATTATCACAAGCTAAAGTATAACAAAATTTCTTTAATTGTCAATCAATTTTTCAACTGCTGAACCTTGTGCTGAGGGGGCTCAGTATCGGTTCAGCATCTCTGGTTTATCTGGTTTCTCTTGTTTTTCTGGTTGAAAAGATTTAGACCCTGAAACAAGTTCAGGGTGACATTCTTTTTTAATTCCGAAGTCCGAAATCCGAAATGCCTTGCCGGTTTATCTGGTTTCTCTTGTTTAAGATATTGAGATTCTGAAATAAATTCAGAATGACCTTTTTATTATCCAGAATCAAGAATCCAGTATCGAGTGTAATGACTCAATGACTAATGACTTAATGACTAAATCTTTTTCAATTCCGAAATCCGAAATGCCTCTCCTGTTTCTCTGGTTTTTCTCGTTACTGAGATTCCTTCAATGACCAATGAGTTAATGGCTAAATGTTTTCCAAATCCGAAATGTCGTCCTGGTGGTGCTATGAAAAAACTGGAGAGGACTCAGACTGGATAGATATTGACATCATCGATTGACTGGTTAAGATTGTTGTATGAATCGGGCTCCATTTTCATCTGGAGACATTCTCCGAAGGGATCAACAATTATGAGATCCACGATCAGAAACCTCATTATCGGAGTCTTCATATTTGGATTGGCCCTGAGTATCAAACTGCCATACTGGCAAGAATTCTCTCTGTTCCTGTTGAGCTATATCATCATCGCCTATGATATCGTCAGGAATGCTATCCGTAATGCAATTCAGGGTCGGGTTTTTGATGAGAATTTTCTATTGACCGTGGCTACCGTTGGTGCATTTGCAATCGGTCAATATCCCGAGGCGGTTGCGGTTATACTATTCTTTAAAGTTGGTGAATTACTCCAGGATATGGCATTAAACCGCTCCCGGAGGTCGATTGAATCGCTTCTCAGTATAAGGTCTGATTATGCCAACCTGAAACTGGAAGGTACCATAAAACGGGTAGAGCCAAGTCAAATAAAAGTGGGGGATATAATTGTAATAAAACCGGGGGAAAAGGTGCCCCTTGATGGTGTTGTTCTTGAAGGTATCTCAAGGGTTGATACATCAGCCCTGACCGGAGAATCCGTGCCCAGGCGGGTTGGACCGGGAAGTCAAATACTTTCCGGAATGATTAATGGTCCTGGCCTTTTATCGGTCCGGGTAACCAGAGAGTTTGGAGAATCTACAGTATCCAAGATATTGGATATGGTGGAGAACGCCCGCATCAAAAAGGCTCCTACAGAAAAGTTCATTACAAAATTTGCTAAATACTACACTCCCGCAGTGGTGGCTGGAGCCCTTCTTCTGGCCACGGTTCCGGTCCTATTATACAATATCCCGCTCTTTACTCCGCTATTTAGCCATACAGAAACATTTTCCGAATGGATATACAAAGCGCTGGTATTTCTGGTGATCTCCTGCCCCTGTGCCTTAGTGATCTCAATCCCCTTAGGATTTTTTGGCGGCATTGGCGCTGCCTCCAGACGCGGCATCCTGGTAAAGGGTTCAAACTACTTGGAAGGGTTGAATAACCTCCATACGATAGTCTGGGATAAGACTGGAACCCTGACCAAAGGTGTATTTCGTGTGGTCGAAGTTGTACCCTTCAACGACTTTTCACAGGATGAGATTCTAAAACTTGCAGCTCAGGCCGAGGTTCATTCCAGTCATCCAATCGCACAATCGATACTCGAGGCATTCAATGGAAAAATCGATAAAAACGCGATATTAGACTATGAAGAGATATCAGGTTTTGGTATAAGGGCAAGGGTTGGAAATCGTCATCTTCTGGTTGGAAATGATAAATTACTACATAGAGAGAATATTGAACATAACACCTGTAATGTCGAGGGTACGGTAGTCCATATAGTAGTTGATAATAGATATGCTGGTTATCTCGTGATCTCTGATGAAATTAAAGATGATGCCAAAGAAACGATTCAACGTTTGGAGGTTCTTGGAGTAAAGCGTCAAATTATGTTTACCGGTGATAGTCAGGATGTCGCCCGGCTCGTTTCCCAAAAACTGGGGTTGAAGAACTATTATTCTGAATTATTACCCCAGGAGAAGATGAAAAAGATAGAAGAGTTGATAGCAGAAAAAAAGGACAGAAAGAGTCTGATAGCCTTTGTCGGTGATGGAATCAACGACGCTCCAGTCCTGATCCGTTCAGATATCGGTATTGCAATGGGAGCCCTCGGTTCCGATGTATGACCGATGAATTGAAGAGGCTTCCCCAGGCAATAGAAATTGCCCACAGAACTCGTAATATCGTCTGGCAGAATATCGGTTTTGCCCTGGGTGTCAAGGGGATATTTCTCATTATCGGGGTATTGGGGATGGCTACGATGTGGGAGGCAGTATTCGCGGATGTGGGTGTAGCGTTACTGGCGATATTAAATTCAACAAGGATTTTGAGATAAAGAGGCTATGGATTTAAGGGCTTTAAGATCTTCAACAGATAAAATTCCGGCCTTGGTGTTTTATAGGCGATCTTATATCGCCCAATCGTTTCTTGAAGCACCGGGGCGAGATATCTTCGTGTGCTTTGAGACCAGTAGAAGTTGTCGAAGATGATATAGTCACACTCCTCAATTGCGTTTCTTATCTTCTGATGGTTTCGGGTAAATGGATAGAGTCGGGATTTACGACCGGAAAGAAGATAAACAAACTCGGGTTTTCTTGCCATTATTATCTTGTCTTCGGGAACCTTCTTTTTAATCCACTCAATCACTTCAAAATATCTTTTCCAATCCTGGGTATAGCCGGCATATTTATCTCCACGAAGATAGGCAAGGTTGTTTTCTACTGTTTTGCCAATAAGTGGAATCAGATGGATAATATTGAGTAATACAATAAACCCGACCAAGGATTGGGGCAGATACCGAAATTTGAACCTTTTTGATAGTGATTTTAGACCGTAAAAGATATAGATGAGCAGAAGTGGTAAGACCGGGAGTAAGAACCGATCTGATGACCAGACTCTGGGCCAGCCCAGAAGCACGACTACAGCCAGCAAAAGATAGAATTCCAGTATGGACCACCGTTTGATATTCTGGATGAAGCCGACAATAATCAATCCAGTAAAAAATATTCCAAACAGTACCAATAAAAATTTTAGGCCGATCAGGGGTACTATTGTCAGGGGTAAAATCGTGAATGCATAAAAGATGGCATTGTTCCATCCCCGGGCGATGAGGTCAAAGATTGTTGCCCGACCCAATTCCAATTGATAGGGGTTTTTGGCAAGGAGTTGGTCTAAATAGCTACCCCCGGCCGAGAGTTTCATATTCCTTAATTGCCAGGGGATAAAAGCAACACCAAATATAATTAAGAAAATAATCAGTTCCTGATATCTCTTTTTGACAATAAGATAAAGCGCGATACCGATAATTAATGATATACCTGCGGACCTTATGAAAAAGGCATAGCTGGCAAGGATGAATCCCGGGATATATAAACTCTTCTTTTCCTGTTCTGCCCTGACCATAAAATATAGCGCACCTAAGGAGAAGAAGAGAAAAGGTATTTCAGACAAGAGCCAGTGGTTGTAGATGATAAAGATTGGAATGAAAAGATAGAAGGGGATGATAAATTCATAATTTTCTTTAAAGAGATATTCAACAATTCGATAAAAGAAGAAGAAGGCACCAAGACCCAGTAATACAATAAGAAATTTCAGAAAGATAATGTTCTTAAAAATAAGAAGGGGTAGACAGAGGAGCAGGGGAAATCCGAATGGATACTGGGTGTGTGCAGGTTCATCAGGTAGATAAATATTTCTATATCCCTTTCCTGAAGTAATAGACTGGGCGAGGAGGACATAGACCGCATTGTCCCCGCCGGTAAAGAGTTTCGGGTCGAAGAGAAGAAGGGATATGAAGAGATATCCCAATAAAAAAGATAGAAGTAAACGATTCTTTTTTGAAAACCCTTTACTACGCTTCGCCATCAGATTCTGAACTTGGGGCCTAAATAGATCTCCCGTGCCTTTTTGTCATTGATCAGGGTCTGGGCGTCGCCCGAGAGTATCACCCTCGCTTCGTAGATGAGGTATGCACGGTCTGTTATCTCAAGGGTCTCACGGACATTGTGGTCTGAAATCAACACCCCGATATTTCTCT
>MUKB01000134.1 GCA_002049785.1 Caldifarciminota bacterium 4484_100 | reverse complement strand
TATTACTATGTCACGCCAAACAAAGGATATCAGGCAATTGTATGGCTGATCCCGATTAAGGTGGAATAGGGGGTGGATGATGAAGAAGATACTATTGACAGTTCTGATCGCCGGGGTTTTCCTGTTTGCCGGTGAATTTGGTCGAATCACCGGCCGGGTGGTTGATCGAGAGACCGGAGAACCCCTGATTGGTGCGGATGTTATTATAGAAGGAACTGAATTGGGTGCAGCAACCGATGAGAATGGAGAGTTTACAGTGCTATATGTTCCTGCAGGAACATATACGGTTACTGCATCATACATAAGTTACGATCCCTATACCTACACCAGTGTCGTGGTGAATACCGATCAGACAACAGTCCTCAACTTTAAATTGACCCCAACGGTAATTACAGTTAAGGGCGTAACAGTTGAAGCAGAACGTCGGGTTATTGTGCGTGACCAGGTTCATACCCGAAGGTCAGTAACTTCAAAAGAGATGGAAAGGCTTCCAGTTACGACGATTAACCAGGTGATTTCTTTGCAGGCGGGTGTGGTGCAGAGTAATCTTGGGACCCATATCCGTGGCGGGCGCGCAAATGAGATTACTTATTTTGTTGATGGTATTATTACCAAGGTTCCGAATACAGGATACCAGTCAGCACGCATTAATCCTAATGCGGTTGAAGAGGTGAATGTTGTGAGTGGTGGATTTGATGCAGAATATGGTGATGCACTTTCTGGTGTCATTAATATTGTAACTAAGGAAGGTGGTCCCAAGTTTGCGGGTAATGCTCGATACCTGACCGATGAAGTTTTCGGTGCGGTTGATGCCTGGAAGAGAAAGCTGAACTATGGATACAACCTCTATGACCTTTCATTCGGAGGTCCAGTACCCAAAGTGCCGAGATTACGTTATTTCCTTTCAGGTGAGCTGATGCTCACCGATTCCTGGGAAAATGCTTATTACCGGGTTCCGTCACCGAGGGTAGACTATCGGGGCCAAGCACGGTTCTCATACCATTTTCCTAATGCCAAGGGTAAGTTAACATTATCTGCACATAATTCCCGGGAACAGTATATCTACTGGAGAAGTGGGAACCTAAAATACTTTGATCATATGCCAATGAGTCGCATCAAAAACTCGATTTTCTCGTCTACATTCAACTATATGTTAACCGCTCAAACCTTAGCATCCTTAAAATTTGGTATGACCCATTATGAAAGGGCCTATGGAAACCGTGACTATGCCTGGGAGGATAGTGTGGGTAGAGCTTGGTATGAGGATTATCGCTTCTATGCAGAACATCTGTTACCTCTTCTCCTTGATGATGCTACCCCGGATTCTATGATTCGTCATACTCTTATTGACAGTCTTATGGTGTATCACACTGAACGATTTGACCTTACCCATTCAGTAGGCAAGATACATGAATTCAAGACCGGAGTAGATGTAATTAGTTATCAGATGAAATACTTTGATATTCCGACTCGACTACTTTGACCCCAAGGCGTTTACATTTGAGGAGCCAAATGATTTCTTGAATGATACTCTGGTTCATGCCTCAGCCAGTTACAAACTTTCACCTCGACTTGGATTTTCTCTGCCGGTAACCGAACGGATGAAGTTCCGATTCAACTATGGCCACTACTTCCAGCTTCCTGCACTTGATGATATGTATGGTTCCACTGATACTTCAGTGATTAGATTGCTCATTTCCCGGGGTAATACGATTATCGGCAATGTTCTTATAAAACCGCAGAAAACGGTTCAGTATGAATTCGGTATGGAGGACCAACTCTCCGAGGATGTGGCTTTTGGATTTACGACATATTTCAAGGATATCTATGACCTTTCTCAGATTCGTGAAGTTCTTGCCCTGCCTACCCCATATTTCCAGTACAAAAATGTGGACTACGGTAATGTTAAGGGCTTTGAGTTTACCCTTAATAAACGGATGTCGAATATGTGGGCAATGGGGATAACCTATACCCTTCAGTTTGCAAAGGGAACAGCAGCATATGCTGCGGAATGGTATTATGACCACTATTATTATGGTGTAGAACCTCCGGTTATTGATTACTGGCTCGATTTTGATGAAAGGCACATTGTCAATGCCAATTTTGATCTGAGTCTGCCCAAAGACTTCTTTATTCTCCCTCTGCGGAATGTAAATAGTTCCTGGGTCTTCTCATTCCATTCTGGTCATCCTTATACCCCTGAAGATTTACGCGGGAACCGTTTGGGTGATGAAAATTCTGCAAGGATGCCTGGATACTGGAATGTAGACTGGAACTTCAGCAAGGCGATCAAATTGGGACCGCTTAATCTGATCCTGGAGAGTATGATATACAATCTGTTCAATACAGACCAGGTTGTTGATGTCTACACGACCACTGGTGAACCTGATGACCACGGAGATCCTGAACCTTCGATCGGGCAGTTTGGTTATATTTCATTTGTCAGTTCCCATTATTCACCCCAGGCCGACTATAACCACGATGGTTTGATAAATCCTTACGAAATGAAGCGAGCATATATTGCAGCGAGAGAAGACTATTACATCGATCCAAGGAATCATAACGGTCCATTCAGATGGCGCCTGGGTATCGGCATTGGATTTTAGCCAATGAGGAGGTAGATGATGAAAAGGGTCTTAATTCCGATTCTGGTAATTGCAGTTTTTGGCTTTGCCCGAACTGCAGTTACAAATTATAATTATGCTGGTCGTGAATTCCAGATAAAGATACACGATGTGAACCAGGTTGAGATGTGCATCTCAAACTTTGGTAAATTTGGTCAGACCGAGGCACAGTCAGCTGGCTTGTGGTGGCCCAAAGGCTCAGGCCAGAATTATATATTTGGTGCTGGACCCTGGTTTGGCACAATTGACCAGGCTACTGGTGATACCTTGGTGACGATCGGTTATGGTCCTCATGGAGCTGAGACCGAATTTGTTCCTGGTGATAAGGATATGTCTTCAAGTGATCCCAATGCAATAATCTTTATGTATCCTGTGGATTGGCCACCACCAACTGAGGGCTGGACTACTGCGGAACCTCCACAGAGGAATAAATCCCATCAGGATTCCTGGTGTGTGATAAATGACCTTGATGAATCCCATCATGTGCCTGGCGATACAAGGCCGATTGGCTTGGTGGTCTATCAGACGGTCTATGCCTGGAATCTGAGTTCTACTCAGGATATGATATTCATAAAATATGTGCTGAGGAATGTTTCTGAAGATACACTGCATGACTGCTATTTTGGTGTCTGTACAGATAATGATATCGGAAATGAGGCAGGATCCGCGGCCAATGTCCCGGCACAATCGGATTCGATTATCTTCAGAGCCCTTATGATTTAAAAGAGAATGCAGATAAGGATGAGGATGGGATTCCTGACCAGTATGAGCGAGACAGTGCTTATTATGTAACGACCTTACCGGATTCGATGTGGGATGTGGACTTTGATGGCACCCCGGACTGGCGCGATCCATCAGAGATTCCCCAGCTCGGTATGACCGCATTCAAGAGGTTTACCCTCAATCTGGAGCCGAATAAAGATAATGAAAGATATGTAACCCTGGCTGGCTATAACTTCAAGACGATGGTCTATGAACCGTTTGCTGATACAGCTCCTGCATCACCCGATGACCAGCGATTCTTACAGTGCAGTGGTCCATTTGAGATTGCACCGGATTCGACAGCAACGGTTCTGGTTGGTATTATTCTGGCAAATTGGAAGGATATCTTCGGAACTCCGGATAGTGCACTCGCCCAGATTGATGGTACCTGCCAATTTATTTATGATAAGAACTGGCTCTTGCCTGGACCTCCTTCGCCCCCGACGCTCACCTGTATTCCTAGCGATGCCCAGATAACCTTAGTATGGGATAATAAATCTGAAACAGAACCAGACCCATATTATGACATTGTAAGTGATCCTAACTCACCGCTTTATGATCCATTCTATCGGCAGTATGACTTTGAGGGTTATGGAATCTGGAAGAGTTTGACCGGTAAGACCGGTGACTGGCAACTTCTTACACGATGCGACCTATACAATGGGATTGTCTTTGAGGATACCACTCAGCCCGATTCAATCAGAATCAAGGCGACCGATAACGGTGTGTTGCACAGTTATGTGGACACTGATGTGAGAAATGGTTTTACATATTACTATGCAGTTACTGCATTTGACTACAATGAAGTGAAATATGATACGGTAATTGATACTATCCCCACTCAAATTCCAAAACCGATCTGGTTTGAAAGCGGTCTGGTTAGTGTCCAGGCATCTCCAAGAAGGGATCCAGCAAATTATGTTGAACCTGGTAAACCTATTTATGAAGCTCTTATGGGAAATGATAGCCTTGTGAACTATCTGGATGTCGTGTACAGCGATCCACTGAATGTCTCGGCTGATAAACCAATCTATATAGAGTTTGGCGGTCCCTCATATACAAAGAGCCTTATGTATGTGGAACTGAGCGGAGATAGCGTCTGGGAGACGATACCGGTATATAAGATAAGGTTGCTGGATGAGAATGAACAGGTGGTAGATTCTGCTTCCATTGGAATAACCTTAAGGGATTCACTGGTTGGCAAACCGCCGGTATCATTCGATTACTATCTTAAAAATGGCTTCAGTCCGCTCAATAATATAAGTCCGATTGTTTCCATCCCGAGGAATCATATGTCTCTAACCGAGGATTTCTCTATCTATGGTGGGGCTGAGGTCGTTTCGGGTAGTTATCCCAAATCCCTGCTGGTGCCAATGAAGATGAGTTACTCTGCAAACATCGGGCTCTGGGCATTTCGTGGTAATGAGTATGAGATAACCTGGCAATCTCCCACCGGTCCGGTTACAGTGGTTGACCGCAGTGTCGGAGATACCATACCCTTCAAACACTTTATGAATAATGATACTACAACAAGGGATTCAGCAGAGTGCTGGTGTTTTCTGGGCGGTTCACCGCAGAACCCGAGGAATGTGGCCGATACGGTCGTTACAACCGGTCCGTCAGCCTTTAGAACGAAATATATCTATATCAACGGTGGTTATTTAGCACTTGCTGGTGGTGGGCCGATGAGTGATACCTTATTGCCTTCAGCCGGTGATCAATGGATTGTGAAGACAAATGATACCTATGTTCCTGCTCCGGT
>MUKB01000059.1 GCA_002049785.1 Caldifarciminota bacterium 4484_100 | reverse complement strand
GCCAGAATACTGCTGGCAATGTAATAGCGATCGGTCTTGAGATAGTGCCTGGCAAGGTTCATCCGGGCCTCATCCGCATATTCAGGAAAATCATTGATCAGTTTATCAAAGGCATCCACGCCTTTTAATTCATCCACCTCTATCGTTGCATTTGCCAGATTCAATCTGGTCTGCCATTCTCGGCCCAACTCGGGATAGAAATAGATCGCCCGTTCATATTCAATCCGGGCCAGGTGATAGAATCCATTGTTAAAGAGTGAATCCGCAAGGGCCAGCTGGACGAAGATAAAAAGGATCATCGATTGAGTTCCAGCACTGCTTTAAGATACTTTTCATTTTCGTAATGGTTATAATTGCGCACCGCATTGACAGCACCGTAGATACTACCTGCATAGAAGAGGATACCGGCTCCGACAGCGATACCGAACTTCATATCTTCATTATTGTTATGATAATAATATGAGAGGAGTCCGCAGAGTCCGACGGTCAGGAATGAATAGATGCCGTCACCGAATCGACCGCAATAAAAATGGCCCCCACCCGGTAACAGGCCCAGGAATGAACCTATGAGTATACTCTTTTTCTTGGGCTGGTATGGGGGTAACTTGATATATTCTTGCGCACGCAAGAATTTGTAATCCATTGCATAACTGAATCCAATCAGTTGTTGTGCTTCCCTTTTATATGGAATCTCAAGTGCCTCAAGATATCGGCGTGAGACCGCGTAGTCTCCCTTTAGAAAATAGAGCCAGCCAAGCTCAAATCTCTGCCGTGCATCCTCCTTGAACCTGCGGGCTTGTTTAATCGCCTCATCATATCTCTGGAGTTTTACCAGACAGTATATAATCCTTTTGGTAATTTCGTCCCTGTTTGTATCGGTTAAAAATATGTAGCGCCGATATTCGTTCAGGGCTCCGGAGAAGTCCTTCTCCTGATATAGATGTTCTGCAAATTGTAGTATCTTCTGGGGGGTGAAGAGTTCGCTCTCGATGAAGATAAACAGTATCAGCATTATGCGTCAATGGTGATATATCATCCATATCCTTAAACGCAATGAGTCGTTATGGAGAGATTCAGAGCGATTCTTGAAGATGAAGTTATTTTCAATCGGGTCAAAAAATTTGCCGTTGCGGATGGTGTGGTAATAGCGGTGGTAGTTTTTATATGCCCAGGGGTTGCATCGCATCAACCGCTCTGAGGCCATTAGCGAGCCCCATAACGGTCCGTATCTCTTTATCGCCTGCCGGGAGAAGTGTGAACAGGACGGATAGAAGTTGCAGACATCGGCCTGGGCAGGGGAGATGACTATCTGATAGACCCCAAGTGCTGTTTCGAAAACCAATTTCACAGGATTGGTTTCACCTGGAGTGTAACCGTATAGAAAGAAGATTATCACAGGCATAGTTTTTTGACCGAAGCTTACCGGGCGGTTTCAACGACACGCTTTTCCCGGATGACCGTCACCTTGATCTGTCCCGGATACTGGGTCTCTTTTTCAATCCGCCGGGCCAGTTCCCGGGCAAGATTTTCGGCCTCGGCATCGGTCACCTTTTCCGGCTGAACCATCACCCGGATCTCCCGTCCTGCCTGAATCGCAAAGACCCTTTCAACTCCGTCAAATGAAGAGGCCACCTCTTCCAGGGTATTCAGACGTTTGATATAGGCCTCGATCGTCTCACGTCGTGCCCCTGGTCGTGAACCTGATATTGAATCCGCGATTTCCACAAGGGCGGCATAGGGTGAGATTGGCTTCACCTCTTCGTGGTGCGCGGCAATCGCATTGACGATTATCTCACTCTCTCCAAACTTCTGGGCGATCTGGGCTCCAACCAGGGCATGGGAACCTTCAAATGTTCCGTCTGCGACCTTGCCGATGTCATGGAGCAGGCCTGCCCTTTTTGCGATATTGGGGTCGAGCCCGAGTTCCTGGGCCAGGGATGCAGAGAGATAGGAGACCTCCCTTGAATGCTGGAGAAGATTCTGGCCGTAGCTTGTGCGATATTTCATCTTGCCGATGTATCTTGCAATATCTGAATTGATACCGATAATACCCAATTCAAGAATCACCTCTTCGCCGGTATTTTTGATGATATTTTCGATATCGGCCTGGGCCGATTTCACCACCTCCTCAATCCTGGTAGGATGGATACGGCCGTCCGAGATCAACCGTTCCATTGCGAGTCGTGCCACCTCCCTTCTTAAGGGGTCGAAGCAGGAGAGGGCAATCATCTCGGGTGTATCATCAATAATCACCTCAACACCGGTCAGGTTTTCAAAGGCACGGATATTCCTACCTTCCCGACCGATGATTCTGCCCTTCATCTCATTTGATGGGATCGGAACAACCGAGATTGTGGTTTCTGCAGTATGCCGGGCTGCACAACGTTGGATCACCTGAAGCACAATCTCGCGTGCAGTCTCTTCAGCCTTTAATCTTGCCTGCTCTTTTATCTGATTCAACATCGTGGCCGCCTCGTGTCGGGCCTCGGCCTCAAGGTTCTTCATCAGTGCCTGTTTTGCCTCTTCCTTTGAAAGGTTGGCAATGCGCTGGAGGATTTCATTCTGTTCCTTAATCATCTGGTCCAAACGTTCAGATTTTGCATGGATGATTCTCTCTTTATTCTGAATATTATGCTGGAGGGTTAAAAGCTCCTTCTCTTTATCAACAATCAGGTGTTCACGCCTTTCCAGCACCATCTCTTTTTCCGCGAGCCTCTTCTCTGCCCGTTCAATCTCTTTTCTCTTTGCTGCGGTCTCTTTTTCGAATTTTAGCTTTTCCTGATACCACTGTTCCTTGGATGCAATCTCGGCAGAACGTCGATAGCTTTCTGCTTCCCGTTTTGCTTCGTCAATTATCTTTGCCGCCTCGGCTGAGGCGTTGGACAATTTTGTCTTGCCAAATCGAAGATATATATAAGTCGCAAAAGCTATTGCCCCAACAAGAATGGCAATGCTGATTGTTATTATAATCATAGCCACCCCTTTTTAAGTTTCTAAAAGTTCCCTGCATGTGCCGTGTGGGAAAAAGTCTCTGAACCCAGGGTTAAGGTGGGCGCCTGTCGACTATCGGTAGAAGCCGGTAGCCGAACCGGGCTCCCTATAGTTGGGTGTTGGCTCAAGACTTAATACCCATCACGCGCACCGCAGGGAACAAATTATGGAACCGTTTCGTCAATCTTGAGGACCAGATTCCTGATCCTCTCTTCCATTTCGGAAATTTTTTTATTAAGCTGGACCTCCCGTTGTTGATACTCTTCCACAAGGTTTAAACAGGCAAGTACTGCAATCTTGGTCATTGATGGCAGCGGAAATTCCTTGTGGATTTCACGCATCTTGGTATCAACAATCTGGGCGATCTCTTTTATCCGTTCCGGTTTCAGGTCTTCTGAAACGACCCGATAATCGTTCCCAAATATGGTAACAATTATCTCATTTTTCAAATTTCTTCTCCTATATAAAAAGGTTATCGACTCTTTCAATCAGTCCGTCAACCCTTTTTTTCACTTCTTCCTGCCGACTCTTCAGCCGGTCGTTTTCCTGCTTAAGCTCTTCAATCTTCTGCCGCAATTCATCAATTAAGGAGATTAATCGGTCAATCCGTTCCTCAAGTTTTATTAATTCTTCCAATTTCACTCCTTTTTTCTTAAACTCGCCTTAAATTTATCAACCACATTCTGGGCAATCTTGGAGATAAAACCATTAACCTCATTATCGGTGAGGGTTCGATCCGAGGCACGGAACTGAAGTCGGAATCCAAGCGCCTTTTTCCCTGCAGGAATACGGTCACCCCTGTAATAGTCGAATAGGTAAACCTTCTCCAGGATTGGACCACCTACCCTTGTAATCAATTCGATGATCTCAGGAACCTCAGTTGTATCATCAACAAGAAAACTCAGGTCTCTAATGCTGGGCGGATATTTCGGGGTCGGGATATAGAACGGTTCAGGCACAAATGACCAGAGCCTTTCTATGGCGATTTCAAAATAGAAAAATGGTTCCTTGCAAAGTTTGTTATCGATACAACCCAGGTAACCGAGCGATTTTCCCGAGATGAATATCTCGACCACCAGGTTGAACCCTTCTCTTTTAATTAACTGAAATTTAACCTTGGGTATGTGGAAGTGTTTAAATATGGCTTCACATATACCCTTGGCATCATAATAGTCGAACCTTTGGTCAGACTTATCCCAGAATCTGGGATGTCTTGGTCCTCCCATCACTGCACCCAGCCGTGTTTCCTGATACGGTGCTTCAGGAAAGAGCACATTACCAATCTCAAATAATTTTAGGCTGTTGTTACCTTTGGAGCGATTGAAATTGACACAATCGAGTAAACCGAAGAACAGAGTTGGCCTGAGTGCATCAAATCGTTCATTCAAAGGATTCTTGATTCGGACAAATTTTTTAAAACCCCCATTTTCAAGCCTCTGGCTTGAAATTAGAGAAAGGTTATAGGTCTCACTGAAGCCCTGACCAAGAAGAAAATTTCTCAATTCATCTTCATATTCGGCCACGCGATTTCTCTCGACCTGGGCTGACCAGCGAAGTGGAGGAGTTTCAGGGATCTTCATATAGCCATAGACCCGGGCTACCTCTTCATAGATATCCTCTGCTATCTTGAGGTCGTTACGATAACTTGGGATTCTGGCAAGTAATCGATTTTTATCTGCGGTCACCTGGATATTGAGCCGACTCAAGAGTGTCCTGACCTCTCTGTTTTTGAGATTGAGGCTGAGGATTTCATTCAACCTCTTCACCGAAAAACTGATCGTCTGTTTTTTTGCCTTTTTGCCCAGACCGATGAATTGAACCTCTTTTGCACCTGCATATTTTTTGAATAGTTTACCAGAAAGTTTTGATGCGGAGTCGACCATTAAGAGATCCACACCCCGTTCAAATCTCATCGAGGCCTCGGTAATCAGGTTGAGCCGGCGTGAAGTCTTGCTGATACTACGGGGCTCAAAATAGGCACTTTCCAGTAGAACCTTCTTGGTTGAGGAGGAGATCTGGGAGCAACGTGCACCGATTATTCCTGCCAGGGCGATCGGTCCCTGTTTATCCGCAATCACGAGGTCTTCAGGTTTCAATTCTATCCTTGTACCTTCGAGGCTCATAAAACATTCACCATTTCGGGCACGACGAATCCAGATTCCCTTCTTGATAAGATCAAGGTCAAAGGGATGCAGAGGTTGGCCGGTCAACAGCATCACAAGGTTGGTGATATCAACGATATTGTTTATCGGTTTCATCCCTAAGCAGTGGAGCCGCCATTTGAGCCAGAATGGTGAGGGCCTGACCTCAACATTTTCAAAGAACCTTGCTGTATATCTGGGGCAACCGCGGGTATCATTTATCTGAATCTTGAATGTTCCGGTTTTATTGACCTGATTGGTGTTTGAGGAATGGAGCCTGGGTTTGATTCTCAGACCGACCGCCAATTCACGGGCGATTCCCTGGACCGAAAGCCAGTCACCCCGGTTCGGGAAGGTGCTGAAATCGAGAATTATATCATCGAATATCTCTCGAAACAGCTTGCCTGGAGAACCTTTCTCTAAAACTATCACCCCGGTTGATTCCTCTTCCAGACCCAATTCCTGTTCACTGGTCAAGACCCCCTGGGAAATGGTACCGGAGAAATTTCGTTCTTTAATTATTGTACCATTGAATTCCTTGCCTGCAGGTACCACCAGCACCAGATCCCCTTTCTTGATATTCCTTGCTGCGGTTACAATCTGGAGTCTCTTATTTGTGCGCACCTTCAAGACACTGAGGTTTTTCATAGACTTGTGGGGCATAATCTCCATAATCTCGCCGATCACGATATGCTCAGGTGCCTTATGCACCTGCTCTTCAATCTCAAGGCCAAGACCCAATGAGACCTTTTTCAGGTGTTCCGGGTCTAACCGACTGCAGAATATCTCTTCAAGCCACTTGATTGAAACCAACATCTCAAAACTGCTCCAGAAATCTTAAATCATTATTATAAAGGATTCTAATATCATCAATTACATATTTAATCATCGCCACCCTTTCTACACCCATACCCAAGGCATAACCGGTATATTTCTGGGGTGAAATCTTGACATTCTTCAATACCTGGGGATGGACCATACCACATCCCAGCATCTCCAGCCACCCACTGTTTCCACAAACCGTGCATCCGTCACCACCACATACTGGACAGCTGATCGCCAGTTCTCCAGAGGGTTCGGTGAATGGAAAGTAGGAGGGTCTCAATTCATATCTGGTCTTGGGTCCAAATATGTAGCGGACAAACTCTTTTAATAACCACTTCAATTCACCAAATGATACACCCTTGTCTACATAGAGTGCCTCAACCTGATGAAATACTGGGGAGTGGCTGGCATCAAATGGGTCATAACGATAGCATCGGCCCGGGCAGATAATCTTTATCGGAGGCCGCTGTTTTTCCATAACCCGGATCTGAATTGGTGAGGTATGACTGCGCAGCATCAGGTCTTTTCTGATATAGAGGCTGGAAAACATATCACGGGCAGGATGGTGCTTCGGGATGTTGAGGGCTTCAAAATTATACCAGTCATATTCAATCTCTGGTCCAGTCTTGAGGGCAAAACCGTGGTGCTCGAAAAAGGTTGTAATTTCTTTGAATACCCGTGATAATGGGTGTTGGTGTCCGATATGGGTAGTGCGTCCGGGCAGCAGCGGTTCATACCTGGGCCTAGGCCCAGAACCCATTTCTGCACGGATCTTTTCAATCCGTTCAGAAAGTATCCGCTTCAGCTTGTTCAGTTCATTGCCGAATATCCGTTTTTCCTCAATACTCAGTTTGGCCAGTTCCTTGAACAACCGATTTATCTCACCCTTGCGGCCCAGATATTTGATTCTCATCTGTTCTAAGGTATC
>MUKB01000058.1 GCA_002049785.1 Caldifarciminota bacterium 4484_100 | reverse complement strand
GCATACAGATGAAGGGTATCAACAATCTTCTCTGCAAGCCGGACACTCAGAAGGTTGGAAATCACCCGCTGGGTGACGGTGCCAATCTGTAGAGATGGTGAGATTTCATAACCGGTGAAAAAGCCCTCAACCGGCTTCTCATTTGATACCCCGAGGTCAAATGTTGCACGATAGATCGGGGTATAGGGTTTTGTAAACTGGGCGATAATTATACCCAGGAATATGGGTATGGCGATATAGAAGAAGAGGGTTCGACGCCGGAGGAACTTATTATAAATTTCATAAAGGTCAATCGGTTTCTCTTCTTCAGGATAGAGGTTGTTTCGGCTGTGATTATTGAACTCCTGCATAATTAAAACTTTTGAATTGTTAGATAGAGGTTGAGCCCGGTAAGGACAAGGGTGGTGAACTGAAGCACAGTAGTCCAGTTTATGGTAAACCGCTTCGGCACATAGAGCCAGTCTCCTGATTTCAATTCAAGGTTATCCTTTTGAACTCCCTGTTTTAAAATTCTATCAATGTTTATGGTCATTGTTACCGGACCTTCGGGCCGGAATCGGACCACCCTGACATTGCGCAGGTTTGCCCGTGGGGTTGGACCACCGGCAAGGGCAAGGTAGTCGGTAATTCTGAGACCACGCTGATATTCCACTGCTCCCTGACGCAGGACCTCTCCAAAGACCGAAACATAAGGCAGGGTCGGACTTTTGAGGATGATAGAGACAACCGGATGGGTAAAGTAACTTTTCAGATTTTCTGCTACCAGGTTGGCGGCCTGTTCCGGGGTGAGACCGGCAACCTTTACCTCACCGATCAGTGGGAATGATATTGTGCCGTTATGCATCACCATCAAGGTGCGGGAGAGTTCTTCCTCACCCAGAACGATAATTTCCAGAAGGTCACCAGGTTCAATAGTGTAGACCTCTTCAGGTGGTTTTGCAATAAAGGCAGTGTTTGATTGACCATTACCTGCGAATGCAAATATGCAAGTTAATAATAACAGTATCAAGTTTTTCATATCCCTAATCATATTCATAAATCAATCGGATGTCAAGTGTCTGGTTTATCTGGTTTTTCTCGTTTTTCTCGTTTGTCTGGTTTTTCTAGTTTATCTGGTTTGTCTGGTTTTTCTGGTTTGTCTGGTTTGATCATAAGTTTTTGTACGTTTGCGGAGATAGGTAATTAGACTGGAATCCATTCTACAAACCTTATCAGCCTGTTGATATATCCGGTCAAAGGTTGCTTGATCAATATATTTTTGGTCAAGTGCAATGTAAAAATGGCTCTGTAGTTCTGTAGCTGAAGAAATAGAGATAAACAGATACTGGATAAATTCCTTATTCGATCTGCGGGCAAAACCTTCAGCGATTGCAGCCATCGTGCTTATCGCTGCGCCTTTGCTCTGATCACGAAGTCTGGTATCCCTTTGAAACTTAGGACTCGATGCGATTGCTTCATACACCATATTCACAAGCTTACGCGCTTCCTGCCAGACTTCGAGGTCTTCAAAATTTTTTATCTTCATCCTGGTTTTTCTCGTTTTTCTGGTTTTTCTGGTTTATTTCGTTTTTCTGGTTTTTCTGGTTTGTCTCGTTGAAAAACCGTAAGTCATTGAGTCATTAAGTCATTTAAAAACCTTAAGTCATTGAGTCATTGTGTCATTGAGTCATTTAAAAACCTTTAGTCATTGAGTCATTGAGTAATTGAGTCATTTAAAAAGCATTAGTCATTAAGTCATTGAAAACCGTAAGTCATTTAAAAACCTTTAGTCATTATGTCATTGAGTTATTAAGTCATTTAAAAAGCGTTAGTCATTTCCTTAACTAAGTTAAAAGGAAAAAGGTAAAAGTGAAAATCATTGGAAAACCAATAGTTATTGAGTTATTGAGTCATTATGTCATTGAGTCATTGAAAACCGTTAGTCATTGGTCATTGGAGGATTTTTGTTTTTGTCGCCGGATCGAAGCAATGTAACTGTTCAAAACTTTGATAAGATTGTAGGCATCACCCTTTAATTCATCCCGATATGCTTCATCAATATATCCCTCATCAAAACATTCATTAAAATCGTCAATCAATTCACAAATTGAACCACGGGATTGACGACAGAACTGAATATTTTCCTGGTAGTGATAACGACCATAACCTTCTGCAATATTGTTGGTCATAGAAAGTTTTGCTCGCCGCATCTGTTCTTTCAGGTTGTATTTTTCGTCCTCTGGAAGCCTTCTTATCAATTCACTTATTTTGTGGCTAAACTCCCGCGCAAGTTTATAAATTCGTAAATCTTCAAAAGAACGAATGGGTTTTGACTGTTTAGACATCTGAAAAGATTTAGTCATTTAAAAACCTTAAGTCATTGGGGAAGTGTAGTTATTGGAGTTATTTCAGGATGACGAAGTCGACACGGCGGTTTTTGGCTCTACCTTCAATGGTTCGATTGTCTGCAATCGGCCTTGACTCCCCATATCCGCGGGCAATGAGTCGGGACGGATTTATCATATGTTTGGTTATGAGATAATCACGAACTGTATTCGCCCTTGCATTCGAGAGTTTCAGATTATATGAGGCACTGCCTATGGCATCGGTATGTCCCTGAATCTCGACAACTATTTCTGGATGATTGGTGAGGATTGCAGCGGCCTCATCAAGCACAGGATAGGATTCAGGTCTGAGGGTCGCCTTGTTAAAATCGAATTTCACTCCGCGCAGGGTTATCACCATACCCTTCTTAACCATCCTGATATCGAGGCTGGTTCTCTCACCCGGACGGACTACAACCGGATAAACACCGGTTTCATAATCGATTGCCTCAGCCTTAACCTTATAGTCTCCTGGTGGTAATTTTTTGAATTCAAATATACCTGTGGAATCAGAACGAATCGAAATCCCCAGTCTGGGAATTGACAGGGTGACAATCAGGGGCTCGTTCGTCTTCATATCAACAACCTTACCGATTATACCACCGGTTTCGGGTGCCTGCTTCTTCAGGGTGAAATCACAGAATGTTATCTTACTGGTAATAACATCTACTTCTTTATATTGTCCGATATATCCGGGTGCGGTGGCATAGAGTCGATAATGGCCCGGCTTAATATCGCTGAAGATGTATGAACCCTGGTCCGGACTGGTAAGAATCTTGGGGATGTCGGTGCCGATGATACTCAATTCAGCAATGATAGGGTTATCCGATTCATCAAAGACCGTGCCTGCAATCCTGCCGAGTTTCGGCTTTTCCGGCAACTTTTTATAAGAGATTGAAAAGGCAAATCTCGGTTCATAAGCACCATCTGGCCAGACAAAGTATTCGAATTTTGTTATGGCAAGACCGATGTCAACCGGTGCAAAGTAGAGGTCAAAGCCGAAGTTTAAATCACGGGAATCGCCTTCAAATATGAATGCGATATTTCTGGTGAGATTGAATTCCATCCCGGCAAAAAGGCCGATTGCCCAATCTCCTCCTTTTTCATGGTAGAAGTTCGTGTTGAAGTATTGAGAATGGGTGCCATAGCCGACATATCTTCCACGACCAAAGCCGATTATTGCCTTTACCCTGGGGGTAATAGAATATCTTGATGTCAGGAATAGAGAAAAGAGTTCAAAGGGTTTCTTATATTCACCACGATTATAACTGAGGTCATCGGTCCAGCCCACAGAATCGCCATTACCCAGTTCTGAGATATTGAGTGACCAGGAGAGTTGATGGATACCAGTAGCAATGCCAAATTTATCAGAATTAAAAAAGTTGCAACAGCATCCGAGAACTGCAGAGAAATTGCTGAATGAATAGATGTCAAGATAGCTTTCCAATCGTTTAAACAGTCCAAACGAAAGATGAAAATTATGGTCATAGCGGTCGTTTATCGGATCGGTTCCTAAGGAGAAAGAACCGTCATAGCCGAAACAGAAACCAGATTTTGGCAAAATATCCGGTCCCGGGATATCAATCAGACCAGAGGTTCGATTGAATTCGGCATCAGTCAGACTGATGAAACCGAAACACAGAAGACAAATGATTATCCTAAAATGGTTCATAAAGACCTCCTTTCAAACTTGATGCTTGATTCTCGATACTGGATAATATATTTAGTCATTAAGTAATTAAGTCATTAAGTCATTGAAAAACCAGAGATGCTGAAATAATACTGAGATACCTCAGCACAGGATTCAGCATGACAGAATAAAGGCATTTCCTTAACTAAGTTAAAAGGAAAAAGTTAAAAGTAAAAAGTTAAAAGGGAAAAGTAAAAAGGAAAAATCATCTGCTCATTGTTTTCATACTTTTGCCGAAGATGTTCTTAAGCTCATTTGATTCTTTAATCAGGTAATCAAGAGCTTGATTATCAGAAATATTAGCTGCCTTAATAATTCTTAACCAATAGTTACTTTCTTTGGATTCCTTATAATAACACAGTAATTGTCAATAGGTTGGAAAAAAATTGTCATTTTTGGAAAAAAAGGGCAGGCTACCGCCCTTGTCAGTTACAACTGACCACTTAAGGAAATAGATTTTTAAGTGCCGTAATTTCATAATAATTTTCTGGCACCCCTTTTCAAGTTTAGATTGATTATAAGAGGAAACCGGATAATGTCAAGGCTGGATTGGAAAGGATTAATACTGGAAGTTGTATAGGTAGAAATACGGATATTTGGTTTTTCTGGTTTTTCTCGTTTTTCTGGTTTATCTGGTTGAAAAACCGTTAGTCATTGAGTTATTAAGTCATTGAGTCATTTAAAAAACATTTAGTCATTGAGTCATTAAGTCATTGAGTCATTAAAAACCGTAAGTCATTGAGTAGTTAAGTCATTGAAAGACCTTTAGTCATTGAGTAATTGAGTCATTTAAAAAGCATTAGTCATTTCCTTAACTAAGGGAAAAGGGGAAAGTAAAAAGGGAAAAGGAAAAAGGGAAAAGGAAAAAGTTAAAATCATTAGAAAACCGTTAGTTATTGAGTTTTGGGATTGCGGTGGAGGAGATAACCCCAGAGCCCCCAGATAAACCACTGCATATTGGGTGATTTTATTGAAGAATATCCAAGATTACTTAGAATATACATTATAAATATCAGTATTCCTGCAAGGTATATTGGGTCCTTATTTTTATTGTAGCGGATGATTAATTGATATGCAATCTGATAAAGAAGAAAGAGATAGATAATCAGTCCGATGATGCCGTTTGACCAGAGCACCTTGAGATATTCATTTTCCGGAGAGTGGTTATTTTTTTTCATACCGAGGAGTTTTTGTGCAGTTGTGACGACTTCAAAATCTTGCATTCCTGCTTTCCATCTGCGGTATCTGCCCATAAAAAGGGTATCTTCAGACCACTGGTTGTTTTTTAGCACAATGGTATCAACCTCTTTTTGGAAGAGGCTTTTTGCCTGACGGGAAAATGGGTTCATTGTGAAGAAACCGAGCACAAGGGAGATGGTGATTAATAAGGGGATGGTCCGCTTTCTCAGGAGGAACCAGGTGATTAAACACAGGGGCAGGATTATCCAGGCGGATTTGGAATATGATTTATAGATTAGGAGGATTGAGGCGATGAAGAGCGCGGATAAACCAAGGGTTTTGAAAGAAGTAAGGCGTCTTTTTATTGATTGGGGCGAGATGAGGGCAAGCAATGTCAGGCTCGAAATCAGGAGCTGGAGACCGTAAAATCGATAATTGGTAAATGAGGCATAGGGTCCTCTCATCCTCTGCAGTTCATCGTGAACACCGGCAACAGAGATATAGGGGTTAGGAGAGAGAATCTGAGAAAACCAGAAGATGACCGGGGCAAGACCTGCAAGGATGAATATCAGAAGGACGAGCTTTCTGTCTTCAGGGTATTTGAAGAGTTCAGCAAAGAGGATGAAGGCGACAAAGCCGTTGAGAAGAGAAAGAAAGATTCTCAGTCTTGCCAGGAGGAGGAGGTCCTGGTTAATCAGAAATGTTGAGATAAAGTTTATGACCAGGAAGGCAAACCAGAGCCTTGAGAGCGGACTTTTGAATATATTGAGGTGATTGCGGATAATATAGACCACACCGAGAATGGCAAAGAGGCCGGCATAGAGTTTTAAGAAGTTGATATCAAGAATTATATAGTAGTTATAGAAGACATCAATGAGCGGTTTGGAGATTATAAATCCGGCAATAGCATAGCGGGGTTTTTTAAAGAAATATATGGCCAGATAGAACAGGCCTAATAGTAGAGGATAAAAGACCTCAGGGATGATGTGCATCTCCAACCTTCTCCAGGTATATTATAGTCAAATTTTCAGAAAATGCAAGAAGATTTTGGTTTTTCTCGTTTGTCTGGTTTTTCTGGTTTGTCTCGTTTTTCTGGTTTTTCTAGTTTGTCTGGTTTTTCTGGTTTGTCTGGTTGAAAAACCGTTAGTCATTGAGTTATTAAGTCATTTAAAAACCTTAAGTCATTGAGTCATTGTGTCATTGAGTCATTGAAAAGCATTAGTCATTAAGTCATTGAATAATTAGAGATGCTGAAATGATACTGAGATTCTGAAACAAGTTCAGAATGACAATGTTATTATCCAGTATCAATCTTTTAATTCTGAAATCCCTGTCCGACGCTCTGTTTGGCGGACGAAATGCCTCTCTCGTTTTTCTGGGTGGAAGTAAAGGGTTAGCCGAGGGTAAAAGGTTGGGGGATGAAGGTGAGAAATAGAATAATTAAAGGCAGTAATGCACTCAATTTTTCTGGTTTTGTTAATGGGGTAATCGAGTCCTGAATTGTGGTATCACGCCGGGCAAAGACAAAGGCGAGCAATGCCCAGATCAACCAGCCCGGCCATAAAAAACCGAGTCCAATGAGTGCACCAAATATGAGGGGATAGATATACTTTCTTTTTTTCAAGAATATACTGAAGGCGATATGGCCTCCATCAAGTTGACCAACCGGAATCAGATTCATCGAGGTAACAAGAAATCCCAGCCACCCGGCAAATGCCATTGGATGGAGATAGAGGTCGGCATTGGGCGCAATGTGCGGATGCATTATCT
>MUKB01000133.1 GCA_002049785.1 Caldifarciminota bacterium 4484_100 | reverse complement strand
TTTTAAAAATTGCACCAATAATCTTGGGATGGAACGTATCTATGTCCTTGAGTTTTCTGAACCAGTGGATATAAAAATGCTCATTAAAGAATACCAAAAGAGTGGGGCGGTCGAATATGCCGAACCTGACTATATTGGATATGGCCATTTTCTGCCCAATGATACATACTTTTCGAGTCAATGGGGTTTGCACAATACCGAGCAGAACTCCTCAGGTCAGCAATCAGGCACTTCCGGCTGTGATGTTGAGGCAGATTCTGCCTGGGATCAGGAGACCGGCTCCCGAGATATTATCCTGGCAATCCTCGACACCGGCACTGACCTGGACCATCCTGACCTGGTCGCCAACCCCTCATATACGACAAGCGGATGGCAACGGTTATGTCGATGATACCTTGGGCTGGAACTTTGTCTCCAATAACAATAACTGCCAGGATGACCACGGTCACGGCACAGTAAATGCCGGCATCGCTGGAGCCCGGGGAAATAACAGCGCAGGTGTCAGTGGTGTGTGTCACTACTGTAAGATAATGACGGTCAAGGTTTTAAACAGTTCCAACTGGGGCTACTATTCCTGGTGGGCAAGCGGACTCCAATACGCTGCAGACAACGGTGCCCGGGTGATAAATATGAGTATGGGTGGAACCGACACCTCCCAGACCCTCGAAACCGCAATCAATTATGCCTGGTCCAAAGGATGTATAATCACGGTTTCAATGGGAAACAGTAATGACTCAACGAAAAATTATCCTGCTGGCTATGACTCGGTTATTGCGGTCGGTGCGACCGACAATCGTGACCAGCGCTGTAACCCGAATATCCCGGGCTGCAATTGGGGGAGCTGTTATGGTTCCTGGATCGATGTTGTTGCGCCCGGCTACTGGATATACTCAACCGCCTGGAATAATACCTATCAATACTGGTCAGGCACATCGATGGCAGCGCCATTTGTGGCCGGACTTGCCGGGTTGATTTTGGCATACAATCCAACCCTTACCTGAGATTGCAGTAAACGGCTCTTCAGTCCATATCATCTTCAGTGACCAGCGCCATTCAAATTCGCTCTACTATATAAGAAGCACAGATGGTGGTGTAACCTGGGGTCAGGATACCCTTCTTTCTAATTACCAATCTGCCTATTCATATTATTATCCATCAATCGCGGTGATCGGTGATACGGTACTGGTTGTGTTCTGTGATAAGAGAAGCGACTCCTTGGCAGTATATTTCAAGCGCAGCATCAACAACGGAACCAGCTGGCAATCAGACCAGATATTGAGCAGCCCCACGACAAATTCCTATAAGTGCGATATCGCGGTGTACCAGAATAATGTCTATGTAATCTGGGATTCAGGATTTAGAAAGAGCACCAATGGAGGAACAAACTGGCAATCCATCAATTCCCTGGTCCACGGTTCTACAATTGCGGCAGAGAATGGCTATCTCCATATCGCCTACAGTAACTATGTCAATGATACATCCCAGATCTTTTATCGGAGGTATAATGGAACAAGTTGGGAATCGCCGGTGCAGATGTCATTCTCCAAGGGTGCGGTATGGCCGGATATTGCTGCGGATAACGGTTATGTATATCTTGTCTGGTGTCAGGATACCGACAATGATGCCTGGTATGAAGACATCTTTTATACCCGGGGATTGAGCCATGGTTCTGCCTGGTCAAATATCATCAGAATCACAGGACTTGGACCGGGTGGTCAGAAATTCACCTATCCCAGGGTCTTTGCCCGGGATTCTGTATATATGCTCTATACCGGAGACCGGGACAAATATAATGACTTTGAGGTCTATCTCAGACCATCCTGTGACCACGGCGCCACCTGGCCCACCACCCTGCGCATTACCAGGGATACACTCCTTTCAGAACTGGCCTCAATGGCGATTAATGGCTCAACCCTCCATGTGGTCTGGGACAATCTCGGCACGAGCAAGGAGATATGTTACAGAAGAAGGGATGGGGCAGTAGGTCTTGAACAGACCCGAAAAAATATACTTACAACCGATTTCACCTGCTATCCCAATCCCTTTACCCGTAAAATCCATTTTATATACCACAAAAATCTGAAACCGGTAATATTCAAGATCTACGACATCGCCGGCAGACTGGTTGGTCAGCTTAATAACCCTGCAATCTGGAACGGCAATGATACAAGCGGAAAAAAACTGCCACCCGGTGTTTACTTTATACAATTAAGAACACCGGTTCAAGTTTTGATAAAACCCCATACTATTTTCCTTTAATCAGGGAAAACGCCTCGGCCCGGGTCGGGGCTGACCTCATAACACCCCTGATTGCCGAGGTTACGGTGCGGGTGCCAGGTTTCTTTACACCAATCATTGATAAACAGAGATGCTCGGCTTCAATCACCACAAGCACCCCCATCGGTTTAAGATACTTCATTAAAAAATCGGCAATCTCATGGGTGAGTCTCTCCTGCAAAAGGGGCCTTTTTGCCATAACATCAATCACCCGCACCAATGTAGAAAACCCGGTAATCTTATTCTCTTTGGGTCCAGGAGGAGCCGGGCCAGTAGTTTCAATTTCTTCAAATTCTTCTTGATGATTGACTCAGCAAGCGCTTCGGCCTCTTCAACGATACGTTTCACCTCCTCATCGATCTCCCGCGCAGTGGACTCAGAGTAATCACGATGCATTCCGATCTCCCTGCCCAAGAATATCTCTTCCTGCTTTTCTCCATAGGTAAGTGGACCAAGCCGTTCGCTCATCCCCCATTCACAGACCATCTTTCGGGCAAGCTTCGTTGCCTTTTCAATATCATTACCTGCACCGGTGGAGAGATCTCCCAGAACAATCTTCTCTGCAGCACGACCTCCAAGCATAAATGCCAGTTGATTCAGACAATAGGTCTTCGAATAGGTTCTCCGTTCATCAATGGGCAGGGCCTGGGTTACACCCAAGGACATACCCCGGGGGATGATCGTTACCTTATGGATCGGGTCCATACCGGGCAACGATTTCGCAACCAGGACATGCCCACATTCATGATAGGCAGTAAGTTTCTTTTCATCCTCGGATATAAGAAGACTCTTCCTCTCCACACCCATCAGGATTTTATCTTTAGCATCCTCGAATTCGGACATTGTAATCTTATCTTTATTACGGCGTGCCGCAAGCAGGGCCGCCTCATTCACCATATTGGCCAGGTCTGCTCCGGAAAAGCCTGGGGTACCCCGGGCCAATACCTCAAGGTCAACATCCTTATCCAAGGGCTTTTTTCTGGTATGCACCTTCAATATTCCTAACCGACCCCTGATATCAGGACGGTCCAGTACCACTACCCGATCAAACCTTCCTGGCCTCAAAAGGGCCGGATCAAGGATATCAGGTCGATTTGTTGCCGCCATAAGGATTATACCCTCATTTACTTCAAAACCATCCATCTCGACCAGAAGCTGATTCAAGGTCTGCTCCCTTTCATCATGGCCACCACCAAGACCTGCACCCCGCAACCTTCCCACAGCATCGATTTCATCAATAAATATGATACAGGGAGAATTCTTTTTTGCCTGGTCAAAGAGATCACGCACCCGTGATGCCCCGACACCAACAAACATCTCAACAAAGTCAGAACCACTGATTGATATAAAGGGAACCCCGGCTTCACCTGCCACGGCCCGCGCCATCAGGGTCTTACCTGTCCCTGGAGGACCGAGTAAAAGCACACCCTTGGGAATTCTGCCTCCAAGACGGGTGAACTTTCTCGGTGCCTTTAAGAACTCAATCACCTCGGTCAGCTCCTGCTTTGCCTCATCCACACCAGCCACATCATTGAATGTAACATTCAATTTATTTTCTAAAATAATCTTGGCCCGGCTCCTTCCGAATCCTAAGGCACGATTCTGACCGGACTGCATCTGCCGGATAAAAAATATCCAGACCCCGATCAATAAGAGCCAGGGGAGGATTGACAAAAGAATCTCACCCCAGCCCGATTTTTGCTTTGCTACAACCTTCACACCATACTTCACCAGTTCATTGGCCAGGGCGGGATCATCAAAAGGAATTAGTGTTGTAAAATTTGAAAAACTGCCTTTATCCTCGATTGAAACCGGCGTTTTGAATTCGCCCTTGATTGAACGTTCAGTAAGGGTTACCTCCTCAACATTATTCTTCCTCATCTCCTTCAGGAACCTTGAATAAGGGATTTCAACCGTTTTACCCTTACGATTGACCACCTGAATCACCAGAAACCAGGTGAGAATAAAGAGAATCGACCAGATGATAATAGTGCGCAACCCCTGATTTCGCCTGGAAGGTTTATTGATCATTCAGCACCCCGATAAAATTCAAATTCCGATATTGATTATTATAATCAAGGCCATAGCCAACAACAAATCGGTCCGGGATTTCAAAACCGACATATTTGATAGAAACCCTTTTAAATCTCTTTGTCTTCTTTTTCCGCTCGATTCGGTTCCATTATAGCTGTGGATTGAGAGAAAGTCAATCTCAACCGGAATATCAATCTCTTTAAGTAAATCCGAAAGAAACATAAACGCGCCCTTTAATACACCAACCAGGATCGGCCTCTGACCGCGATAATCACTGTTAATCCTATCACCAATCTCCTTTACCCTTTTTGCTACCTCTTCCGGCTCAATCAATCGCTTCAACCTTCACCACCAGAAACCTCTTTGTCTTATTATCGATAAATCCCCGTGCTGAACGCTGATAACCCAAAATCCAGAGTATCCCCTTTCGGTCGCAAAGCAATATGGGTTGATCCCTCTTATGAATTGGAATCTTAAACTCATTATAAAGTTTTTTAAGTTTTTTCCTGCCCACCTTTGTCTCAATATAATCTCCTTTCCTGCGACTGCGCAGATAAAGGGGTGGAAAAATTTTATCATAATCAAAGACCTCGCAATTTGCCTGCCGGGTCTTGAGGTCAAAATGAGAAACAAGTTCTGTCGTCAATCTAAGGTTTTGGATAATCCGATTCTCACCATCCTCAGCGATCTCAACTCGACACATCCTCTCTGCACGATTCTGACCCAGCACAATCTTATCATATTCCCTGCGTGCAAAGAGATTCCGCGGTAAACTGATTTTCTTACCACTCCCCTTATCAATTAGACCAAGTACCGCATATAAATGTTTACTTTCAAAGCCATCAAAACTTCCGGCAAGCTCACAAATTGCATCCATTAGAACCCGCATAACTATTGATAAATTATACCGCAGAATACCCTTTATGTCAAGAATCAATAATTCGTCCTCCTGACGGACTATCTTCTTGTAAACCTTCTCCGCCCTCTTTTCAAGATAATCGTTGTCTACCTTTGTAATTTCTATGGTCCGCTTTATTACCGTGTGTAACTCAGGGTTGAGCTTGAGAAGTTCGGGAATTATCTTTTCACGCAGAATATTGCGTCGAAACCGAAGATCAAGGTTGGTCTGGTCAAAAGAATAGGCAAGACCGCGCGCCTTCAGATAATCGAGTATCGACCTCTTTTTTATATTTATAAGTGGCCTCAGAAATGGTCCGCGCCTTACTGGAAGTCCGGCCAACCCCCGGGTTCCACTACCCCGGATCAGATTCATAAGGAATGTCTCAATAAGGTCATCAAGGTTATGGCCAAGAAAGACCGCCTGCGCCCTGAACTCTGACTGGCACCGAATCAGGGCATCATATCGCATCTTACGGGCGGAAGCCTCAACCCCGAGCCGGGACTTTCTGACCCTGACATCAACAATCTTATATCCCAGGCCATACCTTTCTGCATAATGTCTTGTCAACTCCTCTTCATACCGGGTT
>MUKB01000057.1 GCA_002049785.1 Caldifarciminota bacterium 4484_100 | reverse complement strand
GGGATTTCTAAATCCGCCCAGACCGGCCCGGCAACCGTAATCCTTCAGGGAATAAGTGTTGGTATGCTCTCCACCGCACCACCGGTCATCGCAGTTGCCCTAGCAATCCTTGCTGCATTCTATCTATCAGGTGGAACCCATCATGCAGAACTCGGACTCTTTGGTGTAGCAATCTCAGCAGTCGGGATGCTTTCCACCCTGGGTATAACCTTGGCCACTGATGCCTATGGACCGGTTGCGGATAATGCCGGAGGCAATGCCCAGATGGCAAAATTACCTGAGGAGGTGAGAAAGAGAACCGATGCCCTCGATGCCTTGGGAAATACTACTGCTGCAACCGGTAAAGGTTTTGCCATCGGTTCTGCAGCCTTGACCGCCTTAGCCTTGATTGCCGCATATCAGGACCAGATCCGCCTGTTCGGCCATAAACTTGACCTGCGGATCGTCAACCCTCCGGTGATGATCGGACTATTTATCGGTGCAATGATGCCCTTTGCCTTCTGTTCCCAGACCATCCGTGCCGTGGGTCAGGCCGCAGGACTGATTGTCGTGGAGGTCAGGCGTCAGTTCAAGGAGATAAAAGGGCTGGTTGAGGGTAAGGCAAAACCGGATTATGCCCGGGCAGTTCATATCTGCACGGTCGCAGCCCAGCATCAGATGATCGTTCCTTCATTAATGGCGGTCATTGTCCCCATTGTCGTTGGTATCCTCCTGGGTCCGAGTGCAGTGGTTGGACTCCTTGCCGGTGCCCTGATCTGCGGCTTCACCGTTGCCCTGATGATGGCAAATTCTGGTGGAGCCTGGGATAATGCAAAGAAGTATATTGAAAAGGGTGCATACGGTGGTAAAGGGTCGGATGAGCATAAGGCAGCAGTTGTCGGCGATACTGTGGGTGACCCATTCAAGGATACCGCAGGCCCTTCGCTTAATATATTGATTAAACTTATGTCCACATCTTCCATTACCCTGGCAGGATTTGTTTTGAAGATGGCACTGTTTAAATGAAAATAAAAGACTGGCCCAGCTCGGATCGACCCCGAGAAAAGTATTATCAATTTGGTAACTATGCCCTGACCGATGCCGAACTTATGGCAATTATTATCGGTAAAGGTGTAAAAAATAGAAGTGCGCTCGATCTATCAAAAGAAATCCTAAAGCGGGTGGGAAGTCTCAAAAGATTGAGTCAAAAATCGGTGCGTGAAATTGAGGCATTAAAGATTCCAGGTCTGGGAAGGGTGAAGATAATTTCGATACTGGCTGCATTGGAGCTGGGTCGGCGCTCCCTCTCCAAAAAAAATGAACCGAAGATAAAATTTCAGTCTCCCCGCGATGTCTATGAATACTACTATCCACTTATCGCAGGGTTAAAATATGAACTCTTTAAGGTAGCAGCGGTCGATGGAGAAAACGGGTTGATAAAAGATACTACAATCTCAAAAGGTATACTTGATGCCAGTCTGGTTCATCCACGCGAGGTCTTCAAATTTGCCATCAATGAGAATGCCAGCGGGCTCTTCCTTATCCACAACCATCCCAGTGGTATTCTCAAACCATCAGAAGACGACCTCAAAATCACCCAGCGCCTCTACGATGTCGGTGAGTTGATGGGAATCAGAATCATTGACCATATAATTGTTACCGAGAAAGGCCTCTATTCATTTTCCGAACATAACCTGATATAGATAAAAAATTCGAGTTTGTATATCCGGGTGATATATGTTATTCGGATAGAATTCTTATTATGCGATAAATCCCTTTATTGATCTTTTTCCTCTTTGTATATGTCTGTTTAAATGGGGTGTAGACAATCTTCCTATCCACCTCACCCACCATACAACCAAAAATCCCTTTTCTTATGGCTTCAACTGCGGCATTGCCCAGTTTCGAGGCAAGAATGCGATCATTGGCTGAAGGTTTACCTCCACGCTGGATATAACCCAGAACCGCGACCCGATAGTCTTCATTCAGTACCTGTCTCACCTTTCGGGCGATTGTAAATGCATTTCCTGCCTCATCACCTTCAGAGACGATAACGATATTCGATTTCTTCCCCTTTTTTATATTCTCATTCAGCTTTTTAATAAGCTCGGGAATGCTCGTTTTGGTCTCCGGTATCAACACCTCCTCAGCACCACCGGCCAGAGCAACTGCCAGGCCGATAAAACCTGCCTTCCGTCCCATCACCTCAATAAAGAACAGCCTCTCCAAGGAAGATGCGGTATCTCTTATCTGATCAACCGCATCCAAGGCATTATTAACCGCAGTATCAAATCCGATTGTGAAGTCTGTGCCATATAAATCATTATCAATTGTACCGGGGAGTCCAATAATCTTTACGCCATATCTTTTCATAAACGCCTGTGCCCCGCGCATCGTCCCATCACCACCGATTACGACAAGTGCATCGAGTCCAAAACAATCCACTATCTTTTTTGCCCGCGCCATCCCCTTTCTGGTCTCAAACGCCTGGGACCGGGCTGTGCCCAGAATTGTTCCACCGCGTTGAATAATATTGGCGACCGTTCCCCGGTCTAACTCAATAAGGTCTCCATCCACCAATCCCTGATAACCATATCGTATACCGAATACCTTCAACCGATAATGTAGTGCAGTGCGCACCACCGCCCGGATTGCCGCATTCATCCCTGGTGCATCGCCGCCACTGGTTAAAATTCCAATCCGTTTAATCACCATAGGCAATTATAACCATATAAGTGTAGGTGTCAAGTTTGCAAAATGGCTTCACACTTGCATTTGCTTTGAATGTTTCGACCAAAGCCCTGGAAATACTTGATTTGAGGGCTTGACAAATCTTAAATTCTAAATATAATTTAGCATAATTAAAAAAGAAAGGAGGTGAAAAGATATGACAAAGGCAGAGCTTATCGAAAAGATGGCCGCCAAGGCGAAGATTTCGAAGCGGGCCGCTGGTATTGCATTAAACACATTTATCAGTTCGGTTACTTCCGCTCTGAAAAAGGGCGACCGCGTGGCATTGGTCGGTTTCGGGACATTCTCAGTTGCCAAGAGAAAGGCGAGGACCGCACGGAATCCGCGTACCGGTGAAACAATTCATGTGCCTGCTAAGAAGGCTCCAAAATTCAAGGCAGGTCGCGAATTGAAAAAGGCAGTCAGATAGATGTCGACAAAATAAAAAAGGGATGGTACCAACCATCCCTTTTTTTATTTCGCTATTTCTATTTTATTAAAAGCACCTTCTGGGTGTGAATAACATCTTCTTCGCGTATCGTAACAAAGTAAATCCCGGCAGGACAATCTCCTGCAGTCCATTCAGCCATTCCACAAAAATCGGTCTGTAATCTTTTAATAAACGAACCCCGGGCATCATAGATATTTATCACCTCACCGGGTTGCTCAGAAGAAATCTTCAGGTGATTTGAAAAGATAACTGGCGCGACTGAAAATCCCGTTTTCTTAATATCCTCCCTCTTCTCAGCAATGCCAAATCCGGTCTGATGTGAAACCATAATCTCCCAGTTGCCGGATGAATAACTCTGCCAGACAACCCACAGCTCATTTGTATTACTGCAGGTAATCTGAGGATTGAGGTCACCGCCTGAAAGTGTAGCAACCGGTGATGGTGTGACCCAATTAGAGTTATTGTAGTATGAGTAATAGATATCCCAATCATTATCAACCTTTGATTGATAGACAAGCCATACAATGCCACTGTTGTCAGTAGCAAGATCCGGGAAGAGGCCACCTTCAGTATTTGTCGTCACCTGAACCGGGGTGGACCACTGGCTTCCATCAAAATATGCAGCAAAGATATCAGGATTACCATTATCCGTGGATTGCCACACCACCCAGACGGTTCCGTCTCCTGCAACTGCAACCGCAGGATGGTAGGCATGGGCCTGGGTTCCTGAGATAGGGCCTGATGCAACCCAGTTGGAACCGGTATAATAACTACCCCAGATTTGAGAACTATCCTCGGCCCTGCTCTCATAAACAACCCAGGGTCGGTTCAAACTATCCAACGCCATATCTGGTGTAGCATCATCATTCAGGGCTGAAGTTACCGCCTGGGGAGAAGTCCAGGAAGAACCGTTAAAGTATGAGGCATAGATATTAAGGTTGATATTGCGTCGTGACTGCCACACCACCCAGAGTCGATTACTATTATCACGAAGCATCGCGGGTCTGATATCATATCCAGGGTCTCCATCAGTTACCAACTGACGGGATGACCAGCTTCCTGAATAGACGCTGTAGAAAAGTTCATACTGACCCTCATAATATCCCTGCCATACAACCACCGGTCGATTCTGAAGGTCAATTCCAATTGCCGGAGCATAATCCCAATAAACATGGGGACCGATACTCATCGCACCGGACCAGGCACCGTCATAATATGCACCGAAAATATCAGAACGGCCATTTGAATAGGAACGACCCGATTCCCAGGTCACCCAGATCTTGCCGTTGGTATTTGCAACAATCCTGGGGAATGCATCCGATTCAGGGTCCGGGGCAATGACTTCTGGAGTCTGCCAGTTTGTGATATAATGGCGGGACTCTTTTTTCTGGCTGATTGTCCTCTTTACGGTTTGATTGAGCGGTTTAAGTGTGGGGTCACCCAGAATATTCATACCATAGAACCAATCCCAATCGGTCTCTCCCCATAAGGTGAACCACTGTTTGAACCCATCACCAATGCACATATCCTGCTGTCCGATTGGCGCATAAAAGTCATCAAAATATAGCATACTTCCGGTCTTGGTGCTACCCACAGCAAGGAGTCCATAAGGGTCCTGAAATATATACCAACCCGCAGAATAGTTCTCCTCAACAAACCTAGTGCCGGAGCAGGCAAAGAGGTTATAGAAAATGGCATGAGGTTCCAATGTGAAGATTTCGTAGTTGAAGACCGTTCCCCGATACTGATACGATGGATATTTAAAGGTATGGCCCCAGGGTGAGGAGTGGGCACAGAGGTGTATCCACTCATAACCCTGGACCAGCTGATTTCGGTAATTGGAAGCGGTGGTTTCATAATCATTATTTATCACAACAACATTTGAATAGATATAATCGAGCCCACAGGTTGTCCAGCTGGACCAGTCATCATCAACAAAGCTTAAGGCACGCTGGGGAAGAGAAAGGCTATCCACGCGATAGAGATGATTTTTATGAAAATATCTCTTTAATAATCTTATCTCATTATCCCAGGTCAGATTCCTTGCATAAATCCTGCCCACCCAGATCTCAGGTGCAACATTTCCGGTATGATTGTCATAAACTCCGTCGCCATCAGCATCAATATAGGTGCCATCAAGGTCACAGAAATAGATGTCATGTGGATACTCCTCCCATCCACCAAAACCATTGGTCTCAAACCACGCAACCGGAACCTCACCGACAAAAATCGCGCCCTCAAGTCCATTGATACCTGCCAGATGATTGCGCAGGTCGATATGAGACATTCCAGAAATGGTATGCACCTGAACCGTATAGCCCGCATTAACAAGGTCCTGGGAAAATGTCGCGATTTCAGTACTGATATCCGGGTAGATGCTTTCATTAACAACGATATCAACCACATTCTGTCTTGATGATCGACCCAATTCATAGATTTTTTTAATTATTGTCATCCCTTTTCCAGCAACATTCTTCTGATACCAGGCCTTATATAGCAAGGGCTTCCGACCATAGGGATCAAGCCATTCGAGTCGTTTCACACCACTAACCTTACCCTGACCAGCAGAGATGAGAATAAAAAATATGGCCACAAATTTTCTCATAATTGCCTCCACTGAATTATATCGATATACAAAAAAATGTCAACGGGCGAGGGTGGGATAGGTTATTCCAAATCGCCTTTTATAATAAAACCTCATTGCCCAGAAGAGCAGAATAAGAAAGATGATATAAGGTGGATAGAGATAAGCGGTAATCAATGTAAAGATGATCCCGGGTAGTCGAAATGATGCGATTGTATATTTGCGTGCACTGTGTCGGTGGATAAAAGCATATATTGTGGTATAGACAAATAGGGGCATTGATACTACAGCAGGAATAAGACATACCAGGTCCCTCAACATAAAGGCGGATATAACTGCCCCGGCCAGGAGGAATGTCGCGAAAAGGTGGGATAATCTCGGGCCTAAAAATACACCTGTAGTAATCGCTCCTGACCTCTTATCCCCCTCGATATCAACAATTGTGGTATTTATAAAGACCGCTGAGATGCTTAAAAAATAGGGAAAGAACCGATATAAGACAGTCGGGGTCAAATCCCGGAATAAGAGCCAGCCCACAGTAAAGTTGATTATGCCATAGCCGAATCCGTTGGCAAGGGTATCGAGGAAAGGTCGTGCCTTGAATTTAAAAGGTGGAACCGAATATCCTATTCCCAGAATAATAGAAAAAGATATCAGGAGCAAAAACTCTCGACCGAACTGAAGCGCAAGGATAATTGCAAGGCCCCACAACAGGAAGAGCTCGATAAATGCACTCTCTTTTTTGATATAACCCTCGCTCAGTAAGAACAGTTTTTTATTAATGCGGTCAGATTCGATGTCGACAATCTGGTTGAGGATATAGGTTCCCCCCATAACAAATGTATAGATTAAGAGGGCAATGAGAATCTCCGGAGTGAAACCGGACTTTCCCCGGGCAATAAAGCTTCCAATCAAAAGGAAATTCCAGACCGGAATGAGAATCAGTGGACGAAGAATAAAGAAATAATCAAATGGGTTGAATTTCCCCATCCATTATTATGCCTTAACAACCTTGCCCGCGTGCAGGCACCTGGTGCAAACCAGGATTTTTCTGACGCGACCGTCAATCCGGGCACGAACCTTCTGCAGATTGACCTTAAACTGCCGCTTTGTTACATTATGGGCGTGACTGATGTTTGACCCGGTCCTTGCACCCCGGCCACAGATTGCGCATCTTCTTGCCATTCAACTCCTTTCCTGCAATTATACTTAAAATTATAAATAAGTCAAGCTAATGAAAATATGAATCCTTATGACATCTTTCTTTTCTAAATTCGAAATGCCCTTCTGGTTTTACTCGTTTTTCTGGTTTGTCTGGTTTTTCTGGTTGAAAAAGCTTAAGTCATTGCAGACCAGGACGGTCTGCGGGCTGAATTTTTTTCTTCCAACCAAAGGG
>MUKB01000056.1 GCA_002049785.1 Caldifarciminota bacterium 4484_100 | reverse complement strand
ACTATGGACAGGTTGAAAAGATATCTACACAAGAAAGTAATCGGTGTATTATATGGGGGCTGGTCATCAGAAAGAGAGGTTTCAATCAATTCCGGGCGATGTGTTCTAAGTTCTTTAAAGAAACAGGGTTTTAAGGTCAGGGGCATTGACCTTGATAAGAATTTCATAAGAAAACTTAAAAATATAGATCTTGTATTTATCGCACTCCATGGCAAACCTGGTGAAGATGGAACGGTTCAGGGAATTCTGGATTTCTATGGCATCCCTTATACCGGTTCTGGCGTCACCGGCTCGGCAATCGGAATGGACAAGATTGTCACAAAAAGTCTGCTCGTCGCCCATAGAATTCCTACCCCGCCTTTTTATTACAATAAAAATATCAATCCTGAACAGATTATTAAAGCCCTTGGCCTGCCGGTAGTAATAAAACCGTGCGCTGAAGGCTCAAGTGTCGGTGTAAGCATTGTTTCTACAAAAAAGGCTTTAAAACAGATGATTAAAAAGACTCTTCGAAAATTTCCGGATATATTTTTCGAAAAATACATCCCGGGAATGATGGCAACCTGTGGTATCCTGAATGAATCTGCCTTGCCCGTACTTGAAATCTGCCCGAAGAAGAAGTTCTATGACTACCGTTCAAAGTATACTGAAGGTATGACCGAATATATTGTGCCCGCAAGGATACCGAAAAAGAAATATCGATTACTCCAGAAATATGCGCTCCAGGTCCACCAGACCACCCGCGCCTACGGGTTTTCCCGGGTGGACTTTGTCCTCGATAAGGACTACAACCCTTATGCCTTGGAGATCAACACAATCCCAGGACTACTCTATGGTTCTAATCTACCCTTAGAGGCAAAGGCTGCGGGCTTGAATTATGACCAGCTCATTCTCGAAATCCTTAAGACCGCACTGAAACGTCCAGGTACCTGATAAATCCCACGAAATTATAAAAATCTATCTCCTGTGCTTGAAAATATCGAAAAAAAGGGTATACTATCTTCTGTATGGAGGTTCTATGAAATCAAACCGATATTATATTGAATTGAGCGACAGGTTCAGCGCAAAAAATTATCTTCCCCTGCCCGTGGTATTGACCAGGGCAAAAGGGGTCTGGGTCTGGGATGTGGAAGGTAACCGATATCTCGATATGCTCAGTAGTTACTCTGCTCTGAATCAGGGACATTGCAATTCTTACATCCTCCAGGTTTTGAAGAAACAGGCAGCACGTTTAACCCTTACATCAAGGGCATTTCATAATGACCAGATGGCGCTATTTCTGAAAAAACTCTGCACCCTGACCGGTTATGAGAAGGCTCTGCCAATGAATTCCGGAGCCGAAGCGGTGGAGACCGCAATCAAGGTAGCCCGAAAATGGGGTTATTATAAAAAAGGGGTGGCGAAAAATAAGGCACATATCATTGTCTGTAAAAACAATTTCCACGGTAGAACAACGACCATCATAAGTTTCTCCTCAGAACTTCAATATCGTGATGGCTTCGGACCATTTACTCCAGGATTTAAGCTGATTCCATACAATGACCCCAGTTTCTTGCAAAGGGCACTCAACAAAAATACAATCGCCTTTCTTGTCGAACCGATTCAGGGTGAAGGTGGTGTAGTGATTCCAAAAAAGGGTTACCTTAAAGAATGCTACAAAATTTGCAAAAAAAATAATATTCTATTCATTGCAGATGAAATTCAAACCGGTCTGGGCAGGACCGGCCGCCTCCTTGCCTGTGATTACGAAGGGATAAAACCTGATATCCTTATTTTAGGCAAGGCGCTGGGTGGAGGTTTCTATCCTGTATCTGCAATTCTCTGTGATAACCATATAATGGAGGTGCTCAAACCCGGTGACCATGGTTCGACATTCGGAGGCAATCCCCTGGCATCAGCCATTGCAATCGCCTCACTCGATGTAATTATAAAAAAGAGGCTCGCTTCGCGGGCAAAGCGTTTAGGTGACTGGTTTATGAAAGAATTGAAAAGGATAAAAAGTAAGAATATAAAAGAGGTTCGGGGTCGGGGGCTATTGATCGGGGTTGAACTCAGACGGCCGGCCCGAACCTATTGTGAAAAACTGATGGAGCTGGGAATTCTGGCCAAGGAGACCCACAAATTTGTGGTCAGATTTGCCCCACCTTTAATCATAAAAAGAAGTGAACTTGCCTGGGCGCTCCCGAGGATCAAAGAGGTTCTGTCCGGATAAATGAACATTGTGGTCCGGACCCTGATCTCCATATCGACTATTTTCTTAATATCCTGTGCCCCGACCATATTTTCTCCCCATGCCCAGAATGAGCTCCTTCCGCTTTATAATTATCGGTCAAAAGCCGTGGAGATGGGTATGGGGATGGCTTATAATCGATGGCTGATTCAAAAGGATTCAGGGTTTGACTACATTCGAATCTATCCTGAAATAAGTTTCAATTACTTCTATCAACGATTTTATCCTTTCCAAAGATTCAACTGCTTTATCGGCTTGGATACTTATCTTTCGCTGGGAAGTTTCTGGGGTCAGGGGAAATCGGGTGTGGTTATTGAATCTCACCCATATTTAGGACTTCAAGTTGAATACCCACTGTTGAGCTTTCGCACAAATATCACACCATTCAGTCTTGCCGGTGGTTATTATGACCATAAATGGTTTTGCGAACCGACTCTCTTAGCACTATTTACACTCTATCAACTATCATTTATCTTCCACAATCCGCCAACGGGCAGAACAATATTCTGGGCCGGGGCAAGAATATCTCCTGGTGCCTTAGGTCCAATTACCGGATTCGAACACCGATTCTGTTCCAGATACTGTCTGCGGCTTGAATATTCCTATCTCTTGCCCAATAACCGGTTCTTACCAAACTCCTGGGTATATGATTTGGGAACAATCAAAGGGTCGGTCCACTATTTTACCCTTGGGCTGTTCAAGAAGTTATAATATAACGGACTTGCTTAAATTCGATTTAACCAGCCCTGATGAGAAATATTGACTGAGGATAATTTGGAATTACCTATCCATAATAATAGACACCGTCGTAGATAACATTTGCCGGACCTTCAAGATACAGTTTCTCCTTGATATCCACGGTCAAATCACCGCCCCTTGTGCGGCAGGTAACCGGAGGCTCGGTCATAAAGAGTTTCGTAGCGATGTATGCTGACGCCACAACCCCGCTTCCACAGGAGAGGGTTTCATCCTCAACCCCGCGTTCATAGGTGCGTACAAACAGGTGGTCTTTTTCGGTTTTGACAAAATTGACATTCACACCATCCGGCTTGAATTGACGGTGATTTCTAATCGCCTGGCCCAGTTCTTTGATATCAATCTTCTCAAATGAGTCCACAAAAATCACACAGTGGGGGACACCGAGTTTCAGGTAATTCGCTCGTAGTTTCTTCTTTTTAATGGTAAAGGTAAAGTTCAGTTTGATATCTAAAGGCGGAGTAACCTCAATGCTAATAGTCTCGCCCTTATGATAAAATCCGATTGGGCCGCTCGCGGAGATGAACTTACCTTTCTCGCGGATAAGCCCGAGCCGATGGGCATAGCTTACCAGACATCGCGCTCCATTGAGACAGATATCGGCCTCAGAACCGTCCTGGTTATAATAGTGCATCGCAAACGGATATTCTCCAGAACGTTCAACAATAATAACACCATCCGCACCTGCACCGAGAGAACAGTTTGCCAAACGTTTCACAAATTCAGGCATCTCTGCCGGCTTTACCTCTTCGCCAAGATAGTTATGGCGATTATCTATAATGAGAAAATTGTTACCTGTGCCTTCCATCTTGCAGAAAAATATTGGCCTCATTTTGCTCCTTTCATTAATTTTATGTAATTCTGCACATAACTGATAAATGCACCAATCATCACGGGGATGCTTAAATAGAGAAAGATTGTCGCAACCCGTCTCATATTGATTGCATAGGCAAGAATCATCAAACCAAAGATGAACCCGGTAATCTTGCCTAGAATATTGGATGTCAGCACGACCGACCTCTGCCTTAATATTACATAACTTCCAGAAAGAATCAAGAGGTCACGTCCAACAATCAAAATTACTGCCCAGAGGGGTATTGAGTCGACAATCAGAAGGGCAATCAGAATAGCAGCAAGCGAAATTTTATCACACAGAGGGTCCAGGAACTTACCAATTTCTGATTCCTGATGCAGTCTGCGCGCCAGATAACCATCAACGCCATCTGATAGAAGCGATATTAACATAAGAAAAAATGCGGTCACCCGTTCCTGTTTCAGAATATAATAAACGATAAACGGTTTCGCTCTTCATCTGCGCTTTCCCTTCTCAAGCATCTCCCGTGCATGCTCAACCGTCTTTTTGGTAATTCTCTTTCCTGCCAGCATCCGGGCAATCTCCTGATGGCGCATCTTCTGGTCAAGTTTCTTCACCCGGGTAAAGGTTTCATTACCCTTAATCTCTTTTGTAACCAGGATATGATGGTCCGCAAAGGCAGTAATCTGGGGAAGATGGGTGATGCAGATAATCTGATGATGTCTGCTCACCCGGGACATCAATTCCCCGACCGCATCCGCAACCCTGCCGCCGACACCGATGTCGATTTCATCAAAGACCACCGTGGGGATTCTGTCGATCTCAGAAAAGAGTGTTTTGAGCCCCAATGTAATCCGCGAAATTTCACCCCCGGATGCAATCCGGCGTAAGGGTTTCAGTTTTTCACCGGGATTTGTTGAAATATAGAACTCAACATCGTCCTGGCCGGTCTCATCAAGCTCTTTTTTTTCAAACCTGACTTCGAATGATGCCTTTTCCATTCCGAGCTGTTTCAGGACCTTTAATAACCGTTTTTTTAAATCGACTGCATTTCGCCTGCGCAGTTCAGAAAGCCCTTCAGCCCTCTGGTCAACCCTCTTCTTTATCTTCTCAATCTTCGCTTTCAGTTCCTCAAATTGTGAATCACGATTTTCTATTAAATTCAGGCGGCGCCGGACAACCTCGAGGAACTGGTTGATTTCTTTCAGGGTTGAACCGTATTTCTTCTTCAACCGCTCGAATGTATCGAGCCTCTCCATCACATAGTCGAGTCTCTCTGGAGAAAATTCAATGCTACTCAGGTAACTACTCATCTCTCGATATATATCATCGATGTTCGATAATATCGATTCTGTTGTTTCATCCATTCTCCTTAGATGTGGATCAAGGCTGGAGATTTCATCAAAGGCCTTTTTCACCAGGGTTAACTTTTCATAAACTGAACCCTCACTTTCATAAAGGAGGTCAACAATTCTGCTTGCAAGTGATGACCGACGTTCACTGGTCAAAAGCAAATTCTTTTCGGCATTCAGCTCATCCTCTTCGTTTATTTTAAGGTCGGCCTTCTCTATCTCATCGACCTGGAATCTCAAAAGTTCAACCTCCTCATCCTGGTGGGCGATCGCCTGTTGTAATTCTTCAATCTCTTTCTTTAAATTTATATATGTATGATAGTCTTTTAAATACTCTGCCCTTACCGACTCAAGGCCGGCGAATGAATCCAGGAGCAGAAGATGGTTTTGTTGATTAAAAAGAAACTGATTTTCATACTGACCAATGAGGTCGATCATCCCCTTGGTCAATTCTTTGAGAAAATTCAGGCTCACCACCTGCTCATTGATATAGGCAGTCTGCCTCTTGCCCCGGGTCAACTTTCTGCGAATAATCAATACACCATCGATTTTTTCCGGTTCCGGTCTCACCTGTGATTACAGTAAGACCCGGTTCAAACTCTATCGAAACATCCTCGATCAGGGCAAAATTTTTGATATGGAGAGACCTAAGCATGTTCTCTCCCACCCCATTTCATCTTCTCCCTCAAGGTATGGAAGAATGTATTATGGAGGGGCTTGATCAGACGAATGTAGTATTCCCCGCGTCTGAATTTTATGGTTGTTCCGGACCTAATGAGTTTACTCCTCTGGCCATCCGCCACCAGTGCCGCCCGTCCCTTCTTACCCACCTGAATCCGAATTTCAGAATCTGCCGGCAATACCAATGGTCGGACTGAAAGGGTATGGGGTGCGATGGGTGTAAATAGTATCGCCTCAGTATCCGGAGGCAGTATCGGCCCTCCTGTGGCCAGGGAATATGCAGTAGAACCCGTTGGTGTCGCAACAATTATACCATCTGCGATAAATCGACAGATGTATTCATCGTTGATTACCGCAGAGAACTCAACCACCCGGCCCGCAACCCTTGTTATCACAGTAATATCATTAAGCCCATAGATGCTACGCCTGGACAATATCGCCTTCAAGACCATACGCTTCTCAATCCGAAATTTTTCTTTCTTGATTTCTGCAAGTGTCTCAGTAAATTCATCGAATGTAACATCGGTCAGAAAACCCAGTCCACCGATATTCACCCCCAGGATGGGGACCCCCTTCTTCCCATAGAGATGAGCTGCACTCAACAGTGTGCCATCGCCACCCAGGGCAACGATGAACTCGGGCCTTGAGGAGACAACATATCCTGCCTGCCTCAGTGCTTGCTGGACAAAAGTGCGGATGCGTTCAGCCCCAGGTTTTTTTCTATTGATAACAATTCCTACCTTTTTCATCTCACCCCTTTTTGGTAAAAAGATAGCGGTATCTTCCAAATTGATCCTGGACAAAAGAGACCGTCTGTTTTCTTTTTCTGAAAAATGTCTTCAGGGGATTAACCGAGAGTTCGTCAATTTCAAGGGCAATCGTTCCGTTGCTATTCAGATATGACATACCCTGCTCGACCAGAGACTGAATAAAAACGGTGCCATCTTTGCCTCCGTTTATCGCTCGAAGGGGCTCAAAGTCCCTAACCGACTTGGGGAGACTGAAGAGTCGGTTACTGGGCACATAGGGTGGATTGGAGACAATGAGGTCGAATCGTGTATCAATATTTTCAAACAGGTCGGAGTGTATCAGTTCAACCCTTGTTTTGAGACCAAAACGCTCAATATTTATCCTGGCATTGTCAAGGGCTCGATTACTGATATCCGTAGCAACAATTTCTGCATGCTTATAGATTCGGGCAAGGGCAATCGCGATTGCGCCGCATCCGGTACCGATTTCTAAAATCCGCTGAGGCTTCAATTCAACCCTCTGGTTGATAAGTTCAATAAAATATTCAGTCTCCAAACGGGGGATAAATACCCCGGGATATATCACCAGGTTGTATTCCCTGAATTGAATTCGTTTGGTAACATATTCAATCGGCACCCCATTCTTCAATAGAATTAGTTTTAACCAGAGCCGCAGTTCATTCTCAGGACAGAGTTTATGATTGAGATAGAATTCAAACCGTGGTCGCTCAAGGAGTGTTGCAGCGATTAACTCGGCCTCATCCCTCTTCACCCCGAGCTCCTGAGCGATTTTAGCGATGACTCTTTTCATATTCCTCCAGGTTATCGATGATAGACGCCAGTTCTCCATTCAGAACCCTATCCAGATTATAGAGGGTCAATCCACTACGGTGGTCTGTAACCCGGTTCTGCGGGAAATTATAGGTGCGAATCTTCTCGCTTCTATCTCCAGTCCCCAATTGCTGCTGACGTTCCTGATGTAGTGCACGTTCCTTCTTCTCTTTTTCCATCTGTGCAAGTCGTGCCCTGAGAATCTTCATCGCCTTTTCACGATTCTTAAATTGAGAACGCTCATCCTGGCAGGTAACTGTAATGTTTGTAGGAAGGTGGGTAATCCTGACCGCGGAAGAGACCTTATTCACATGCTGGCCTCCATGACCGCTCGCCCGAAAGGTCTCAAGTTTCAAGTCATTAGGGTCAATCTGAAACTGTGTATCTTCGACTTCTAAAAGCACTGCAACCGTTGCGGTAGAGGTATGAATTCTGCCCCCGGTTTCGGTCACCGGAATGCGTTGAACCCGATGCACCCCTTTTTCAAAACGGAGATAACGGTAGGCATTCTCACCCTGGACAAGAAATATTATTTCTTTAAAGCCCCCAATATCACTGGGATGGGATGAAAGGACTTCATACTTTAATCCTTTCTGCTCGATGAATTTTGCATACATCCGAAAGAGGTCTGCAGCAAAAAGTGTGGCCTCATCGCCCCCGGTTCCGGCACGAATCTCAACGATGCAGTTCTTTTGAAACTCTTCATATTCAGGATTGGAGAGCACCTCGATTTTGGTATCAAGTTCTGACAGCCGTTTTTCCAGCTCAGGGATTTCATCCTCCGCCATCTCCTTCAACTCTGAATCATCACCCTTGAGCAGTTCCTTCAACTCCTCCAGTTCTTTTGTCAATTTATCTTTCTCTTTATAGCATTCGACCAGCTGCTGAAGTTTCTTATACTCCCTTGAAAGTTCAGTATACAACCGGGGATTATTCAAGATATCAGGTAAAGTCAGCTGTTGAGCCAATTCTTCAAGGCGCTTCTCTTCCTTTTTCTGTCTTTGGTTCAAGAAAAAGCTCCTAAGGGATCAGGAGAACTTATGGTCTTTCAAACTTCTCCTTCAAGGCGATATAGCGTAGGTAATCATCCAGGTCAGCGACACCTTTAATAACAAGTTTATCCTGCTTTAAGGTCACAAGATTTGCCTGCACCAGTTTATCCACATAGCCCTTTACCTTCTCCTGCTCAATGCCGGTAATATGGGCAAGGTTCTCAAGCGAGAATGGTGCTATTTCAATACCTTCATCGGTCTGCTTCCCTGATTCCTTTGCCTTGGTGATGATATAGGCAACAATCCGGCGTTCTTCGCTTTTTATCGTCAATAGCTTAATCTGTTCATCAGTAGTGCGCAACCGCCGGGATAGGGTCTCAAGCACATATTCGATTAAGGGATTTTCCTTCAGTTTTGCCTTGAAAGTCTCTTTATCAATCACCAGAAGCGAAACCGGGGTTACCGCGATCGCACCTGCAGACCTTGGAGAACCATCGATGATCGCCATCTCACCGAAAAAGTCACCTTCTTTCAAGACTGCCAGCACCTTCTCATCTTCACCCTTTCCTTTGGTAATCTTGATTTTTCCTTCCCGGATAAGATACATAACATCACCTTTATCACCTTCATTAAATAGCACCTCACCCGCCTTAAGTTTCTTTTCCATCCCTTCAACCATTGTACCTCCTTTTTCATAATTTTATTTAAAAATGGCATAAAGTCAACAACAGGATAAAGATTGATGCTGAATAATATAGTTAGTCATTATGTCATTTAGTCATTGGAAAATCGATAGTCATTGAGTTATTAAGTCATTAAGTCATTGAAAAGTCAGAAAAACCAGATAAACCAAAAAACCAGGGATGCTGAAATAAATTCAGCATGACAAGCACACAGACAAACCAGAGAAACGAGAAGCCCATTTCATCCACCAAAAAGAGCGTCGGACAGGGATTTCTAATTAGACAAGAAAATTTCATTACTCAGGGAGATAACTTCCATAAGGGTTCAAAAAACAGGGTTGACTTTTGGCCGATTCTGTATACAATAGGCTCAAGGAGGTATGATGAAAAAATGGCTTTCTTTATTAATGTTGATGTTTCTGTTTCTGGCCTGTCCTTCACCCCTTCTAAATACTGCAAGAATAGCCTATTTTAATCAGAAGGATTTTCCAAGGGCAAAGAATGCCTGCCTTGAGGGGATAAAAACAGAGCCGAATAACTTTGAGTATTACACAATTCTTGGTGGCTGTGAAATTGCCTTGGCCAACTGGATTCCCGCGGCAAAGGCACTTGTTCAGGGTTTTGAGGCCGATTCTGCAAAGGCGATGGAATGGATTAAAAAACAGAAGGAAGGGATAAAGTATTATTATCAAGGCTTCTATTATGGCGGACAACAGTCATTTGAGGCAGAAAAATATGATGATGCCCTGAAATATTTACGCTATGCAAAGATGCTCAACCCGGATGATGCACGGGCATATATTCTCATAGCGACAATCAAAAATAAAGAGGGAGATAAAGAGGCGGCAAAGAAGGAATGGCAAAGTGCCCTCAGGATTGACCCGGAAAATCCCGATGTCCATTTTCTCATTGGTGATGTTCTCTTTACTGCGCAGGCATATGATTCCAGTCTCAAATATTTCAATATGGCAGAGAAATACTATAACCGCAAATATGATCGGGTTACAAAAATTCTCTTCCAGAATGTTCCTGAACTTAAGGAAAAACTTGTGCCTGAGATCATCCGATTGTGGAGTGCTAAAAAATATGATGAACTTGATAACCTGATTAAAATCAAATTGGGTTTGGAAAAGGGATTCCGGACATTGAAGAGAAATATTGAGCAGCTCTATAAAATTACTGATGGCCTTTCTAAATGCTATTATTATACCGGCCTTGCCTATTATAACCTTAAAAAGGATAGCCTGGCTCTGAAATATCTGAAGAAAACCCTCCTCTATAAACCTGATGACATTGATGCTCTCTATTTTTCCGGTGAAATTGAACTGGTTACCTTTAAGAACTATTCTCAGGCAATGGAACATTTCAAACGGATAACCGAACTGAAAGAGGATGATTTTGGCGCCTGGTATTATTATGGTGTCTGTCATTATCACCAGAAGAAATACAAAAAGGCAATAGAGATTCTTGAGGATCAGGTTCTTACCCGCGACCCCAAGAATATCAATGCGATGACATACCTTGCGGATGCCTATCGTCAGATCGGTAATAAAAAGAAGGCGCTCGAATATCTGATGAAGAGCGAACAGTTGCAGAAGGAGAAGAAATGAGTATTAAGGCAAGGGAAAGAATACTTGATGTGCTTATTATATTGGGGGTAATCGGACTTCTTGTTGTTGTGGGTTATCCGATGTATAAGGAATCGCTGCCTTCTGAAGTCAGGTTTGGGGTCGATAAGACATTTCTCACCTTGCCATTCTATATTGCGAAGCTGGAGACTACAAGAAACTATTTTGGAATCGAGAAAGTAAAACCTATATTCGTTGAAATCAATGAAAATCCGCTTGATGGCATTAAAGAAGGCAAATATGATGTTGCGGTTGTTCCCTGGTATTATCTTCTGCTTAATCCCAGCACTGATGGAGATACTGTAAAGGTGCTTGCTGCGGTCGAGATAAAGTCAGGCCAGCCCATAGATGGTATCATCATACCTCCAAAGTCGAAGATAAGGGGGTTGAGGGGTTTAAGAAAGAAAAGATTGGGTTACCTTGTTCAGGATGAATACTTTGTAAATCTTGTCATTGAAGATGTGAAAAAGGATTTTAAGCTGACCAGGTTACAATATGTCCCCCTTGAACCAGAGGAGCTTGCTACTGTATTCCAGGACAACAAAGTGGATGCCCTCTATCTGCTTGAACCCTATCGCGGCTATATGCTCTATCTGGGAAATCAATTATTGATTGAGGGTCTGATCTCCCAGTATCTGATGGTAGGAAATTTTCCCTATGGTGCGGTTGTGATGCGGAAGGATTTTGTTGAGAAGGAAAATCGCCTTGCCAGCATCCGGGCAAAGAATGCAATTGATGCCTCAATCTCCTTTCTGATCAAAAATCCCAACCTTGCCAAGACCTATGTTGCCCAAATCAATGGTTGGGAGGTAAGTAATGCCCTTTTGATGAAAATCAGGCTGCCGGAATATCAGCGGATGGCCGAGATTGGTATAAAGAGTGTGGAGAAACTACAGACCGTTATGGTTCAGAGGGGCCTCGGTGCCTGCAGTATTAAACCGACTGAATTTATTTTTGAAAGGGCCGATTTTGTGCGTTGATTCCGGTCGTGCTAGGCGGGGAGTTAGCGGTGCCCTGAACTCCGATTTACATCGGATGGACCCGAAATCCGCTATAGCGGGGTCGAATGCTTCACTTGAGTCAGGGCCTTCAGGGTCGACAGTAAGGAGTTGAAGGGCGATGAGGACCGGGTCTTGTGATGGTTCTACCTGCAAACCCCGTCAGGTCCGAAAGGAAGCAGCGGTAAGTAGGCCAGGGCTGGTCATAAGGAAGCCTGGTCTGAGTCTTTCGCCTTGCTGTTCCTGGATGTCACTGACGAAGGAAGTTGCACGACCGGATCGATAATGGACTTAAATGTCTATTATCAATTAAAAATTTGAGGATTTATGCATCAGGTTATTTCTCTAAAATATCGACCTCAGAATTTTGATGAAATTACCGGACAGAATCATGTGGTGCTCTCTTTAAAAGGGGCGATTAAAAGAAATCGAGTTGGTCATGCCTATCTCTTTGCTGGACCAAGGGGGGTGGGCAAGACCACCACAGCCCGTATTTTAGCCAAGAGTCTTAACTGTGTTGAAGGTCCAACAATTCATCCCTGTCAGCAGTGTCAGTCCTGCATTGAAATCACCAGAAGTCGCAGTATCGATGTCATTGAGATCGACGGTGCATCAAATCGGGGCATTGATGAGATCAGAAACCTCCGTGAGTCAGTGAGATATTCACCAATCCACAGCCGATATAAAATCTATATAATTGATGAAGTCCATATGCTAACCCAGGAGGCTTTCAATGCCCTTTTAAAGACCCTTGAAGAACCACCACCCAATGTCATTTTTATCTTTGCCACAACCAACCCCACAAAGGTACCTCAAACCATACTCTCCCGATGCGAACGGTTTACCTTCAAACGTCTCAGTGTTGCTGAAATCAAGAACCGATTGAATGAAATCAGCCAGAAGGAAGGGATAAATATTACAGAGAAGGCGCTCCATTATATTGCAGTGCGGGCTGATGGCAGTATTCGAGATGGGGAGAGTATCCTTGAACAGCTGACTTCATTTACTGAAGATGAAATAACCGCTGAGGATGTCTTCAAATTAATCGGATTTCTGGGTACAGATTTCTATTTTGAATTATTGAGTAAAATATCTGAGAATGAACTCGGAAAGGTTCTTACGGTTTTGAACAAAGGCATTGAGGACGGTGCGGATCCGATTGAGATATATCAGGGATTTACAAATTATTTGCGGACACTGCTGCTGGTGAAGACCGGACTCGCAGATAAATTCCTTGACCTGACCGATGAAGAGATTGGAAGGTTACGCAATTTCCCTGTGGATATAGATAGGCTTATTACAATGATAGAAATATCTTTGAGAAATGAGGATATAATAAGAAGGTCACTTAATACCAGAATCGGGCTTGAACTTTTACTGAGTCAGCTTACCCTTCTAAGACCTGGGAGTACTGACAATAAAAAACGGTTTGAAGAAGAACAATCGCTAAAGAGCCATCTGTTTCGGGCATTTCAGAAGAAGAGTCCAAAGCTGGCTGGAATCATCAGTAATGCAAAGATTGATAGAAATGGAGATATTGTTGATATTATGGTTGAAAACGATTTTTCTTTGGAACAGCTACAAAAGAGTCAATCCCATCTCAAATCGCTGCTAAAGGATATTACCGGTAAAGATTGTCAGCTGAATATTCATCTTGCAGAATCACATAAAAACGAAAATGAGTTGATGAATAAGATTAAGGTTCTATTTGATGGCGAGGAGATAAGATGAAGAATTTTCTCAAACAGGCCCAGCAATTACAACAGAAGTTGTTGGAGCAGTTGAGGGCGATAAAGGTTGAGGGTAGTGCAGGTGGTGGTATGGTCAGAATCGAGATGGACGGCGAGCAGAATGTTCTGAGTGTAAAGATTGAGCCGGAGATCCTCAAAGAACAGGATTCTGCAATGCTCGAAGACCTGATTGTCGCGGCATTTAATGATGCCCGACGCAAAATTCTTGAAAAGACTCAGGAGAGTCTGAAGTCGATAACCGGCCTCCCCTTCCCAATGTAACTATTTGATAAACAGCACCTTCCCGGTTTTCACCTCATTATCCAGGAATATTTGATAGAAGTATGCACCCTGTGCCAGATTTCGACCCTTATCATCACAGAAGTTCCATTTCAACTCGTGGTGTCCTGGAGAAAGAAACCCTGGTCGCAGTCTTCTCACCCTCTGGCCAAGAGCATTGTATAGGTCGATCCTGACACGGGTCCTTTTCTGAAGTTCAAAAGAGAATAGCACACTATTATGTGCTGGATTGGGAAGCACCGAATAGATACTGGTGACCGGGGTTGAGACCGAAGATTCTTCCTTGCCTACCAGGATGCCGAAGAAGATTAGAATCTGTTTAATCAATTCGCTCTTGGTGCTGGGCCAGGTGCCGTCAACCAGTCCTCCAAGTTCAAATGATGAACCGACTGTCCTGTAGGTTCCTTGGTCATAGGCGACGGTGCGATTGTAACCACCGTTGGTGAATATCGTGTAAGCAGGTGAGACCGGAGCGATTCGGTCGATATAGCTGTTTTCACCTGCATAAGCGAATGACATCCCCTGGGTGAATGTTCCGTTGACTCCATCAATATTACCGGTCATTGTTCCACCATCGTCCACCTGACTTATACCAAAGTAGGAGCGATAGATATCACCTGCCTGATCATAACACCAGGCATCTCCACCTTCCATATAACATTTTCCACCGGAATTGAGATAATCGACCAGGTCATTTGCCTGAGCAGTGGTCAACGGATAGTTGCTTGAATAGACACCCAGGAAGATGAACATACAGTTGTAATTGTCGAATACCGGATATGATGTGCTATATTCGTAGGTGATTCCAACGCTGTCGAGGAAGTTGATTAAAGGTGTGCTGGTGATCGGAGTGGGGTCAGGTTCCCAGATTCCGATCGGGATGCGGTCAACAATCGCAAATTTATAATAGCCCGATGCTGGAGCATAGGCGACATTGTGGTTTACTGAACCGTCGATGGCCTTGATACGATAAGAGACGGTATCTCCAACATTTACTGTCCCTGCGAAATCAGCTTCATAGAGATCACCACCGGTATTCTGCATCGGGATTGGAGCCTGTCCATTGTTATTTATCAGATATTCGAGGATGACCGAATCGACGCCAGAGTTGTCGGTGACGGTTGCACTGATATGGGCAGGCCAGTTGTAGATCAGTTGGTCACCCAAGGGCGTATGGGTAATCTCCGGTGGAATCATATCCGGACCGACCATAAATGAATAGATATGGATCGGTGCATGCCTTGGCGATGTTCTCCTTGCGCCGTCAACATTTTTGGTCAGGATGTAATAGTGGACTGTATCACCTGCAGATTGGGCCGGGATATAGCCTTCATATACTCCAAGACTTCCTGCAACTGCAGAGAATGGAGTGGTCAAAAAGGAGCCTGAATTGATTTTATAGAATACTAAGGATGAGTCGGTCTGAAATGAACTTGAGGTAATCACCTGTGCCCTTACCCGATATGGGTTCAAGGTATCCTCGGTATCGCTTAAGGGGGTATGGAGGATGTGAATAAATCGGGAACTTGGAACCTGCATTGTGATACAGTGGATGGCACCTCCAGAGCCGGCCATTGATGAACAGTCGATCCCTACAATCTGGTGATCAGGCAACACCTGCTGGTAGATAAATAAGGCAGTATCGTCCTCGGGTTCGCCCCAGAGTGGAACCAGCACCTTATTTTTGACAAATAGCGAATTGAGATATGAAGGCGGTGCATTGGATGTTGAATAGGGCATTGGAATCCGCACCACCCGATACGGAAAACCTTCACGATTTTTACACCGGCTGATGGAATCCGCATTATTATTGAGGGTCTGATAATCGGGATGGCTGGGGTTGGTGTATTCGCCCACCATCACCAATGTGTCATTTAAAGACTTTGCCCATAAATCAATATGTTTGGTGTATTCACTTGTCATCTTTGGCAAAATAATATACTGTTGAAGGCCATTATATGCAAGCATCAGAGAATCGATTTCAGCCGGGGAATAAGAAGGGTTTTCATCATAGATGAGGTTGGAGGAAAAACCGGTACCGAGTCCATCAACCATAAAATTTCCACCTGGATGGGTCAGGGGAGAACCATATACTGGAATACCCCAGGCCTGGCCGATACGCCAGGGGATAGTATCATCATCAGGTCGGGGGCGGTTATATATAAAATCGACTATCCCCTCGCCATTATCGTCTTTATGCATAAACCAGGGCCCGAAATCACGCATCCAGATGGAGTTCTTGGGCCAGATGTAGAACACTACAGAATCGAGCGGAATACCGTTGCTCGTGAGATAGCTGCTGATATTCTGCTGTTCATTACTGTTCGATACGACGATATAGACCTTGGTTACCTCAACCACTTCACGCACGATTTCACGGAATACTGAATTGTATTGACCGTAGATCCAGCTGATAAAGACGCCCTTCAGGTCTTCAAATTCACCTGGAGTTTCCACCCATCCACCAGGTGGCGATGTCACGATATGGCCTTTACCAATCTGGTCCATCTTTAAACTTTCTGCCGGGGTCATCCAGACCGGTAGAAAGTTATTGTCAGTCTGGCCAATAAAAAGCACCAGACAAAGAATGGAAATCATAACGCCTCCTTTTGTTCAGGCCCCTTCTTCTTATACTCTTCCAGTTTATCCAGAAATAGCTTCTGGATTTCATTGAGTCGTGCCTGGGTCTGGGCCTCAAATCTCATAACCAGAACCGGCTGGGTATTGGAGGGCCTGAGTA
>MUKB01000055.1 GCA_002049785.1 Caldifarciminota bacterium 4484_100 | reverse complement strand
CAACTTTGCCTCCTGGAATCTCTTTGACCCATACATAAGATTCTTCAAAGCAGTAACTGTGAAAAAAGGTTGACCGGGCGTAGATGTGTAAACTTTTACTATGGCCCAAGGGTAAGAAAATATTCATCCAAGTTGATGAAGATGAAATAATATATGCGGGCACTATATATAGTATCATTGCAAGAAGGACAAAGTAGTGTAACTTCGCCTAAAGGGAGAGTATCTGGCTATACTCCACTTAAATCCTCGTCTATTGACTCGGACTTCGATTACCCGACAAATGTTGTGGCTTTTTCAATAATTGTTGATGGTATTCGGGATACATTAGATCCCATCCATAATTCTTATAATAGGCCCAAAATGGACTTGACTTTTTGCTTTTATTAGCTATTATAATGTGATGATAAACTTCTGCAGGTACAGAAGGAGTTAAAAACATGAGCGAAAGGACAAGAAAAAACGGTCATCCAGAGGGATGTTTATGGGAACATTTTACATACATTCCTCGTTATAGTTCGGATATGAAGAAATTAGGCAAGATGCTTACATTGAGCACAAAATATAAAAATAGCATAGTAAGGATATAATTATGAAGATCACCATTATTTATGATAATACTGCCTTCAGGAAAGACCTCAAGTCTGATTGGGGATTTTCAGCATTTTTAGAAATTGAAGAAAGAAAAATCCTTTTTGATACGGGAGCAGATGGCAGGATTTTGCTTTCAAATATGGAAAAACTTGAAATCAATCCAAAAGAAATAGATGATGTTTTTATATCTCATCCCCATTGGGATCATACAGGAGGTCTTTCATCTTTTCTTCGTTTGAATAATCAAGTGAAGCTATGGGTGCCTTCTTATTTATCTCAAGCAGAAGATGCAAGAGAATTTATTGAATTAAAAAAACCCACAAAGCTGCACGAAGGTATTTACTCTACAGGTGAATTAGAGGGAATAGAACAATCCCTATGTGTGGAGACGGAAAAAGGGATTGTAATCATAGCCGGGTGTTCGCATCCCAGAATGGAACATATTCTTCAGGTGGCATCTGGGTTTGGCAAAGTTTATGGTATTATCGGCGGTTTACATGGAACCAAACCTGAATCCTTAAAGGACCTAAACTTGATATGCGCCACCCACTGCACCCAATATAAAAGAGAAATCGAGAAACTCTATCCACAAAAATATATCGAAGGAGGAGCAGGGAGGGTGATTGAAATATGAAGCTTAGGATATTTATTTTTATTATAATCTTAGTTCTAATAGGGACGGTAATTTTCTTATTTAATAAAGAATTTTCTTATTTACAAGGAAAAGAATTTGATGAGGGGGAAAATGCACCAGAAGTCATTTTGATTTCAGTTTACGATAATTATAAAGTAAATCCAGAATTAGAGACTGCTTGGGGGTTTGGTTGTGTGGTGAAAATTTCTAAAGAACTTTTATTGTTCGATACTGGTGGCAATTCAAAGATTTTACTCTCAAATATGAAAAAGATGCATATTCATCCTAAATCAATTAATAAATTGATTATCTCCCATATCCATGGAGACCATGTTGGCGGATTAAAGGGATTTTTGGAGGTAAATAATAATGTTACGGTCTTCATTCCAAGTTCTTTTCCAAGCTCAGTTAGAAATATGATAACCAATAAAGGAGCCAAATTTTTTTGTGTCGATAAACCAAGAAAAATTTCTGAATTTGTCTATACCACTGGAGAACTCTACGGTCCTCCAAAAGAGCAGTCTTTGATTATAAATTCAAAACTGGGGTTGATTGTTATTACTGGCTGCGCTCATCCCGGGGTAATCAACATCGTTAAAAAAGCAAAGGAAATGTTTCCTAAAGAAAATGTATACTTAGTTTTAGGTGGATTCCATTTATTTGGTGCCTCAGATTCTAAGTTAAAGAGCATTATTTCAGATTTTAGAAAGTTAGGAGTGGGTAAAATAGCTTCCTCCCATTGTTCGGGAGATAGATGTAGAGAACTATTTAAAGAAGAATATAAAGAAGATTTCATCGAATTTGGTGTGGGAGGAATAATCGAGGTCAAGGAAATAAAACCCGAAAGACAGGTTATAGAAACAGAAGCAGAAGGAGAGATTATCCATTATTTTCAAGAGTCTTTTTATTCCAAGGATGATTTTTTTATAATTCTTAAAGACAGGGATCGATTTGAATCTAACCTAATTCAGAATCTCAAAAAGAAACTAATAGGTGTATCTGAGGAAAATTTTGAATTTATCGTAGACCGGGTCAAGAAATCTGTAATTCTCAAATGCGATGTCAAAGGAGCTAGTTATGGTACCAATTCCTATGATATGCATTTTCTTTTGGGTAGCTGGCCCTTTGATTTGTATCAGTTCAAAAAGTATGAAAAGAAATTAGTTTATGCAGGAAAGATAAACGGGACTTCTACAAAAGTTGTATTCAAATTTCCTTATTCACTTAGTCATTGTCATGAACATATCTGGTCTAAGTAATTGAAATGTGTTTAATGAGGCGATAAATATGAAGATTGCAAATGCAACAGAAAAATAATATGATTAAAAAGGAGGATGAACTGAAAACAAAAATCAGGGTAGCGCTTGGTTCAAACGATGGAGTATTCATCTTTCCGCACCATATGGGTAAGGCCGATGATTTCTATATATATGACGTTTCCGAAGATGGGAATTTAGCACTTGTCGAGAAAAGGAAGAATACCTCGCCAGATGTTGAAGGAGAGCACGGTCGTATTGAGAAGATGAAGGCGGTGATGGAGATCCTTAAGGATGTTGATGTCCTCATCGGAAGGAGGATGAGCCCGAACTTCATCAGGATGGCCGCGCAAACCGGATTCCAGCCGGTAGTGGTCAAGATCGACCGGATCACCGACATTATGGATGGACTAAAAAGGCAGTTCAGTAAGGTTAGCAATCTCATCGAGCAGAGGCAAAAAGGCGAGAGGCCAAAAGAGATACCGATAATAAACGGTTCAGAATAATTTATGGGGTCTTGTCTGTGTTTTGAATAAATAGGGGGATGCAATGAGAGAGAAAGTCAAAATCGGCATCATCATTTGCGATCGTTATCGCAGCTGTGCCGGTGGAAAATGTTTCCGGGCCCTTAGAAACAGGGAAGGGGCCTTTAGCGCATATAAGGATCAGGAACTGGAGGTCGTTGGATATACCATCTGTAATGGTTGCCCGGGCATAAATATAGAATATGCACCCGAGGAGATGAAGAAGAATGGAGTAAAGGTTATACACTTTGCCACCGGGATGGTTGTCGGCTATCCGCCATGTTCCTACATTGCATACTTTCGGAATTTCATCGAGGAGAAATTTAAGATAAAGGTTGTTATCGGCACCCACCCGATTCCCCAGAAGTATTATACCACCCACTTACAGTTGAAGACATGGGAATCCCCAGAATGGCAGGAATTTATTAAGCCGACACTAACCGATGAGAAGACCCGGCTGGCATACGATTAAAAGGAGACGCTATGGATAGAAACCTCAGGATATCAGAAAGGGTCCAGCGGATTGAAAAATCCGCGATCCATGAAATGACCAGATTGTCGAAGGAGATCGAGGATGTTGCTTTCCTGTCATGGGCAAAACCGACCTCGGATACACCCGAACACATCAAGGCAGGGGCCATCGCCGCTATAAAAAACGGACTTGTTGGAGGGTATTCTGAAACCGCGGGCCTTTTGGAATTGAGAGAGGAGATTGTTAAAAAGCTCAAAAGGGATAATAATATTGATGCGGATGTATCTGAGATACTGGTTACTGTCGGTGCGATTGAGGCCATATCCGCCGCGGTGATGGCAGTAATTGATCCTGGTGATGAGGTGATCCTTCCGAGCCCGACCTATTCCACCCATATCCGTCAGGTCCTTATTGCCTCAGGCAAACCGGTCTTTGTGCCGACCGTCGAGGATAAGGGTTTTTCTTTGAATCTTGATGGGATAGAAAAGGCGATAACACCCAAGACTAAGGCGATCCTTTACTGTTCGCCAGCCAACCCCACTGGTGCCGTCTTTAAGGAGAAGGAGCTGAGGAGGTTGGCCGAGGTCGCACTCAAAAACAACTTGATGGTCATCACTGATGAGGCCTACGAATACTTTGTCTATGATGGCAATAAACATTTCAGCATCGGTTCGATCCCAGAGATGAAGAGAAATGCGATCAGTTGTTTCACCTTCACCAAGACCTATGCCATGACCGGCTGGAGAGTTGGTTATCTCCATGCAACAAAGGAACTCGTCCCACAAATTCTCAAGGCGCACATACCGTTTGCGATCTGTGCTCCGGCCGTCTCGCAATATGCAGCCTTGGCTGCGCTCAAAGGTTCCCAGGAGTGCGTCACGCAATTCAGAGAACACTACCTCAGGACACGGAACCTGATGTGCGACCGGCTCGACCGGCTCAACTCGATCTTTGCATACCAAAAGCCATCTGGCTCCTACTTAATGTTCCCGAAGATTTTGATTCCTGATGGTCAGGATTCGGCAACTTTTTGCAAGAAACTTCTGAGAGAAGCAAAGGTTTCCACAACACCCGGTATTGCCTTCGGCCCGACCGGGGAAGCACACCTGAGGCTGTCGTTTTGTGTCACCGAGGATGAGATAAATAAGGCATTTGACAGGTTGGAGGAATATTTTATCAGCTAATAGAAGTAAAGCGACACTTCGTTTGCCTTTCAGGTAAGTGAAATCTTTTATGACTGATATTATTGATTTCCTTTAATTCAATTGTGATGGTGGTCAAATACGGATGGATTAGATTTTTAGTTGGCAAGAAACGAAGGAGGTTATCCAAACCGTTAGCAGAGTGGCATCGGTGAGTAAAATGTCCTTTTGCCCGTCAAAAAAGTGTCAGATAAGATGCTTGATGTTGGATACTTGATCCTAAAAGAAACATTGAAACATTTGGAAAACTGTTAGTCATTAAGTTATTGGAAGACCAGAACACCATTTCGGATTTAAAAAAGAATATCCCCCTGAATTTATTTCAGGGTCTAAATCTTTTCAACCAGAGAAACGAGAAAAAACAGGAAAATGTCATTCTGAACGACGGGGCGAGATACCCCTTAGCTGGAAGTAAAAACTCCATTCAACCCGCAGACCGTCTCGGTCTGCAAGGAAGGCAGGGAATAAACTCAACACATCAGAGCCTAAATAGATATTGACAGGAAAAAGATTCTGGATATAATAGACTATAATCTGTTCTTTAAAACTTAGTTCTCATCAAGAGAGGTGGAGGGACGGGCCCTATGAAGCCTCGGCAACCGGTTCTGATTTACAGAACGTCCTGGTGCCAATTCCCGCCCGAACAGGGAGAGATGAGTGACTGTTTAAAACTGCTTCCCATTCGGGGGGCATTTGTTTTTTAATCACTCATCACCTCCTGGATAGATTGGCAGACATTAAAGGAGGTGAATATGCCAAAGACCATCGATGAGATAAATAAGAAGATAAAGAAGGGTGAGGCGGTTGTGCTCACTGCAGAAGAGGTGAAGGAGATGGCCTCATCTTCGGGTATTAAAGAGGTGGCAAAGAAGGTCGATGTGGTTACCACCGCAACATTCGGGCCAATGTGTTCATCTGGTGCGTTCATAAATTTCGGCCATACCAGGCCAGGAATCAGAATGGCAAAGATATGGCTCAATGATGTTCCTGCCTATGCCGGACTGGCTGCAGTGGATGCCTATATCGGAGCCACTGAGTTGTCTGAGACCGACCCAAATTATGGTGGTGCCCATATAATCGAAGACCTCATTAAAGGCAAAGATATCAGGTTGAAGGCGATCGGAACCGGAACCGACTGTTATCCGCGCAAAACTGTTGAGACATATATCAATAAAGATAACATAAACGAATGCTTTCTATTCAATCCCAGAAATGCGTATCAAAATTATAATGCGGCAACAAACTCATCAAAAAAGACGCTGTATACATATATGGGCATACTTCTTCCCAATTTTGGCAATGTCACATATTCGACCACAGGTGAACTGAGTCCACTGCTCAATGACCCGGGGCTGAGGACGATCGGTATCGGCACGAGGATTTTCCTGGGTGGGACACAGGGCTATGTTGCTTGGAATGGAACCCAGTTTAATACAACAACAGCACGCAATAGAAAAGGGATACCGATTGGACCATCTGCAACCCTTGCCCTGATCGGTAATTTGAAAAAGATGAAACCTGAATATATCAAGCCCGCAATCTTTGAGCATTATGGAATCAGCCTCTTTGTTGGTATCGGGGTTCCTATTCCGGTTCTGGACCAGGAGATCGCACGCGCGGTCTCAATCCGCGATAGAAAAATAGAGACATTACTCTGTGATTATGGGGCTGAAGGCCACCCACCAATTGCCCGGGTGAGTTATGAGGAGTTGAAGTCAGGAAGTATTGTTATTAATAATCGCAAGATTAAGACCGGACCATTATCAAGTATCTATGTAGCACGCAGAATCGCTAAGGTTTTGAAGCGCTGGATTGTCAGTGGTAGATTTCTGTTGAGTGAGCCGGTGGCACCATTACCCAGAAGGTCAAGGTTCAAGCATTTAATAATCAGGAAAGGGGGTAAGAGATGAAAGAGAGGTTTATCCTGGGTTTTCCACCTGAATGTTCAGACCGTCCAATCACCTATCATCTGATTAAAGACTATCGGTTCAAGGTCAATATTCTGCGTGCCGAGATCACACCGGGAAAAGAAGGAAGGTTGTTGATTGAGGCTGAGGCAGATAGCAAGGATTTTGAAAGGGGGATGGATTTTTTGCGCCGGGAAAGGGTTCTGGTCTATCCGTTGAAGCGGAGGCTCAATATCGACCTGGAAAGATGCATCCACTGCGGGATCTGCACCGCGGTCTGTATATCCGGTGCCTTAGATATGGAGCGCAGGAACTGGCAGATTACATTTAATGTTGCACAATGTGTGGGCTGTGAGTTGTGTATTAAGGCCTGTCCATTGAGGTTGATTCAGTTGAATTTTTTGAATAATCTGAATGGTTGAGTGGTAATTATGGAACGTGGCTACCGAACAAAGATGGTCCAGGAAAGGTTCCGGCACTTTACGATTCAGTATAAAGAGACCGATCTCTGGATTGGGGTTGATCCTGAATCATACGATAACGCACTTGAAGATTTTGTCCTTGAGAGGGTGAGGTATTTGAGGACGGAAATTGAGGATTATGCAAAGAGGGATAAGAGATTCTTCTTTGCACTTTCTCCTTATT